>JBEBJW010000871.1:0-3813 GCA_040079715.1 Myxococcota bacterium
GAACCACCCGCCCCCGTCGGGCCACCGGAACCTGCGCCAGTGCTTCGCGTCGACCGTCTCGCGGTCGAACCCGACCACCAGCCACCCGACCATCGCCCGGGTGTCCCAGAACAGCGGCGCTCGGCGTGACGGCTTGTCCTTCCGGTCCCCGACCACCGGCGAGCCGTGGAGGTCATCGGCGCTCGTCACGGCGCCATCGGGGATCGCCGCCGGCACCGCCCGATCGACCGCGAACCCGCCCTCCAGGTCGAACACCACCGCGTCGGCCGGGGCGGGCCACCACGGAGCGACCGCGCCGCCCGTCCGGCGACCGAGGATCGGCCCGGACACGGCGTACCGCGCGACCTCGGCCCGCCGCGCGACGTCGAACCGACCGTCGGGCCCCATCCCGGCGATGCTGCGGACCGCGCCCGCCAGTTGGCTCGGCGGCGGCAGCACCCGCGACCGGGAGGTGGTGCCCCGGGCGAGGGTGTTCGGCCTGCCGTCGCCGAACACCACCGGCTCGAGCGGCTCGATCCACCAGGTGGTCGCGGTCATCGGGCCTCCCCGGTCAGCCAGCGCGCGATCCCGAGCTGGTCCGCCAGCCGAACCAGGTCGCTCGGGCCCTTCACCTCGCACTCGACCTGCTCCCAGGCCGGCACCAGCTCCTTCTGCGCGAACACCCGGCGCCCCTCGGAGCGGGCGATCTCCTTCGAATCGGGGGGAAGCCGCGCCGCCGCGGTTCGGAGGTCGTACGCGAGCCCCCGGCTCATCGTCGCTTCTCCGTTCTCGGCCGCGCCTTCCTGGAGCAGCCGGACCAGCACCCCGAGCGCGCCGAACGGCTGTTCCCTCGGTCTCCAGCGCGCCTCGGTCGCGAGGACCGCCCCGGACCGGACACCGACGCGGATCGCCCACGCGTCACGACCGGCGCCCTTCGCCGCCCCCTCGGCCTCGCGGGCCCGAGCGAGCACGTCCGACAGCGGCTCGAGGTGGTGGCCGATCGCGACTCCGACCGACAGGGTCGTGGTGACCGGCCCCGTCCCATCGCGCAGCGACAGTCCGTCGACGGGTCTCGCGACCCGCTCCGTGTACCGGTCCCGAAGCGCGCTCGCCGCGCACAGCGCCCGATCGACCGGGACCAACGCCAGCACGTCGTCGCCGCCCGCGTACACCACCCCGGCGTCGTGGTCGTCGGCCCACCCGGGGACCGCAGCGGTGAACGCGGTGAGCGCGCGGCTGACGTCGGTCACCCGCGCCTGGGTGTCGCAGGCGTCGAGGCAGGCGCCCATCCGGTCGCCGTCCGCGAGGAGCACCGCGTAGTACGGGCTCGGCTCGCCGCCCCCGAGGGCCCGCAACAACGCACGCAGGTGCGGTGCCAACGTCGCCGGGTCGCTGATGTGCTCGTGGAGGCGTCCGGGGTACACGAGGTGCGGGTCGAGGTCGCCGATCACCGGCAGCGACACCGGGGAGGGGTGGTGGTCGACCTCGGCCTCGGCCAGCGCGCGTCGGTACGCCGCCACCGCCGCGTCGGCGGGCGCCGACACCCGGTCGAGGAACGGCCTGAGCGCGTACGACGACACGCTGGGGAGGCGCCGGGCCGTGACGACGTCGGGGCCGAGCCGCTTCAGCAGCGCGATCGCGTCCAGCGACTCGTTGTCACGCGCGCGGAGCCGGTTCGCCGACCGGGCGTCGAGCCGGACTACGGCCTCGCGGGCGCCGTCGAGGCTCGACTTCGGGCGGTGGGAGCCCCAGGTGGGGGCGTCGAACCGCCGGTGGGCCTTGACCCCCGCCACGAGCTTGGCGAGGCGCTGGCGATCCGCCTGGAACCGTGCGTCGTCGAGCGGGACGGACGCCCAGGTGATCTCCAGCAGGTCGGCGACCTGGGCCTCGGCCTCGATCCGATCGAGCGCGATGCGCCAGCCTTCGATCCGGTCGAACACCCGCCGCGCGATGTCCGACAACCGCCGGCGCGCGGCGTCCGACATCACCTGCCCCAGCACCTGCGGATCGCCGTCGGTCCGGAGCACGAGCTGGTTCGGGAGCCCGACCTCCGGGGAGGGGAGCGCGTGGGGCAGCACCAGCGTCGCCCCCCGGTCCACCGCGGCCTCGGCTGCCGCCCTTGCCACCTCCGACAGCACCCACGACCCGAACCACAGGTCCAGCGTGCGCCGCGCGGTGGCGATGAACTCCTGGACCGGCCCGCAGGTCCAGCCCACGAGGTGTGGCCCGCCGCTCATTCGACCTCCAGATCCGGCCGATCGACCCACGCGGCGGGCTCGCCGTCGAACGCAGCTCGGTCCTGGGCCTCCCGCACATAGGGGTCGTGACCGGGCCAGATCCGGCGGAGGAGCAGCACCCCGTCGGCCTCGTCGAACCGCCAGGCCAGCCGGAGCGCGGTCCCGCCGTGCTTGTACAGCGCGTACCGGGTCCCCTTGTGGCCGAACGACACCTCGTGGTGGAGCTCGCCAACCCGGGTCGTGGTCTCGAACGGCAGCCATCCCAGCAGGTGACCCACGTCCCGCCGCACCGCGTCGGCGTGCGCGCTCGCCACCCGGTCGTCGGCTGCGGCAACCCGGACCCGGACCCGCAGCGCGCCGGCCAGCGGCTCCTCCAGCGCCAGGAACGCGCCGAACGCGGTGAGGTCGACCTGGACCGCGCCGTCGATCTCCACCCGCTCGAACATCCACGGGTGCCGCTCGATCGTCGCCCGATCGCGGTCACCGAGGGTGTCCCACGCGGCGATCGTCCGGCGGACCTGCCGGATCAGCGGGATCAACCCCACGAGCACGTCGCGATCGATCCGGATCGGCACCGCCGGGATCGTGTGGAGCGCCTGGCCGTCCTCGTGCAGGTAGATCGCGTCGTACCCGCAGTACGCGCCGGTCAGGTACCCGAGGGAGGTCATCACCTTGTACCCGCCGAGCGGCACGAACTTGGTGGACCCGGTCTCCCCCTTCCGCAGCTCGGTCGCCACCCGATGCATGAACGTCCCGAGCGCCCCCCGCAGGCGCTCCCGGTCGGTCACGTCGAGATCCGGGACCTCGACCCGACGGACCCGGAACCCACGTCGCTCGAGCAGCACCCCCACCAGGCGCGCCGCCAGCGCGCCGTCGGGGGTGGCGGTGTGGATCGACACCAGCTCGGCGCCAGGCGCCAACCGGTCGCGGAGCGCGTGGATCGCCGAGAACTCGGCGCTGACCCGGTTCGGGTTCGGCGGATCCGCTCCGGCCCGCCATTGTCGCGCCAGCGCCTCCGGGTCCGACCGATCGACACCCTCCCCGAGGTTCCCGCGGGCGAACAGGGAGGTTCCGGACGTGAGGACGACCCGGGCGATCATCGGTGACTCCATGTCGTCGAAGACGGACCACCGGCCGCGATCGGACCGCCGTCCCGTCGATTCCGCATCCACGCCGTCGCCCGCGCCCTCCGCTTGTACAGCGCGTCCCGCGCCTGGCCCCGATCCCCGCCCGTCGCCTCGTCGATCGACCGGTCCTCGAGCACCAGGGCCTCCAGCGTCCGTCGGTGGGTCGCCGGGGCCTCCGCCAGCATCCGACACGCCCGCCCGAGGTCCAGCGCCGCCTCGATCCGCGCCCAGGTCTCGGCGATCTGCTGCTCATCGTACGCCGGTTCAAGGCGGCTCATGAGGTCCTGGCGATCACGCGGCGTCATGGCCGGCGCTCCTCGAGATCTACGAACTGGGCGACGATCTCCTCGGCATCATGGATGCGTCGCTTGGTGGTCGCCACCGAGCATTCACCCGCGGTGGAGATCTCCTCGAGTGCCAGCCCCACGACGTGTCGGAGCACCCATGGCGTTCTCAGCTTGTTGGCCATC
>JBEBJW010000872.1:0-3807 GCA_040079715.1 Myxococcota bacterium
CACGGGACGGCGGCGTCCATGAATTGCTGGCACCTGGGATTCATCGCGACCTCGCGGTTCACCGTTGACCACGTCGAAGCTCGACAATTCTCAGCTGATTCCCCCTCGCCCCCGCATCGGGGGAGAGGGCCGGGGTGAGGGGGAGGATCGGCGCTTACCTCCCTCACGGGCCGCTCATCCGATCGTCGGGTGTCCACGAGCCCGGTTCCCGTGGGCCCAGCACGCTGCGAACGTCGCGCGCCGGCTCGATCAGCCGTCGGAGCGCGTCCGCCTCGTCGAGGACCTCGGCCAGGGGCGGCAGGTTCGTGTCGCGCTCGAGCAGCGCCGGCACCGGGCCGATCCGCTCGACCAGCGCGACGTACAGCGCCTGGACCTCCGGGGCGACCGGCGCGCCGTGGGTGTCGATGTACCGGCCGTGCTGCAGCTCGTGGCCGGCCAGGTGGACCTGCCACACCCGGTCGAGCGGGTACCGGTCCAGAACCTCCATCGGGTCGAGGCCGAAGTTCCGCGCGTTGACGTACAGGTTGTTCAGGTCGAGGAGCAGCCCGCAGTCAGCCTCCTCGACCACCGCGGCCTCGAACGCGGCGAACCCGAGGTCCGACCCGGGCATGACGGCGTAGAAGCTGATGTTCTCGACCGCGATCGGGACCCGCAGCGCGTCCCGGAGCGCCCGGATCCGGCCCACCGCGTGGTCGATCGCCTCGCGGTGGAACGGGAGCGGGAGGAGCTGGTGGCTCTGGAAGCCACCGGCCGACGTCCAGCACAGGTGATCCGAGTAGAACGGCGCCCGCACCCGGGCGAGGAACCGGCGCAGCGCGTCGAGCCACCCGTCGTCGTACGGGTCGGGGCCGCCGATCGAGGCGGTGACGCCGTGGACCAGCACCGGCCACCGCTCGAGGCACGCGTCGAGGTGACGGGACATCCCGCCGCCGCGACCGAGGTAGTTCTCGGGGGTGAGCTCCAGCCAGTCGACCCGACGGTCGGTGGCGAGGAGTGCCTGGACGTGGGGACGGCGCAGCCCCACCCCCACGCCGGTCGGTCCGACGGCGCGCACGGCTACGGGACCTGGGTGTAGACGAAGTCGTGGCCGCTGTGGTCGGCGTCGCTCCCGGCCCCGGCGTGGCACCCGACGCACACCGTCAGCGGGGTGCCGGCGTCCCCGAGCCCGTCGGCGATCAGGCCGGCGGCGTCGGTCGTCTCGTACCAGTACCAGTCGGCGCCGGTGGTCCCGGCGACCGGGTGGAGCGACACCGCGTAGCCGACGATGTTGGCGCCGGTGTTGTCGTACAGCTCCTTCACCGACGCGCTGCCGACCGGGTACTCCCCGGCCCCGTGGTTCGACATCAGGTCGTTGCTGCAGATCCGGTTCGGCCCGTGCGGCGACGGGGACCGGGGCGGGTGCGGGTCCGCCTCGCAGGCCCACGCGAGGTACGCGCCCCCGGCGATCCATGCGGTCATCGCGGCGTCACCCTGGGGCGGGGTCTGGGCGTCGCCCGCGGTCGGGCAGCTCGCCGTCGGGCAGCTCGCCGTCGGGCAGCTCGCCGTCGGGCAGGACGCCGTCGGGCAGGTCGCCGTCGGGCAGGTCGCCGTCGGGCAGGTCGCGGTCGGGCAGGCCGCCGTCGGGCAGGCCGCCGTCGGGCAGCCGGCAGTGGCACCCGAGTCGTCGGTCGGCTCGGCCTGGTCTCCTGCGCAGCCGGGGGCGCCGAGGGCGAGCGCGCCCCCGATCGCGACGAGCTCGAGCAACGTCACCAGATCGTTCTTCATGGTCTCACTCCTGTGGAAGGTCGGTCGAGAGGCAGGGATGGCCGCCGAGCGCGCCGCCGTCGGCGAGGGCGGCGTCGCCGGGCGCGAGGTGGTCGCGCAGCCAGCGGACCGCGGCGCAGTGGGCGAGGGCGTGCGGGCTGCCGGCGGCGACCGCGGCGGCCGCGTCGAGGCGCCACCGCGGGACGGCACCATCGGCGCAGGTCCGCCCGGCGCGGGCCTCCGGGCACGACGGGACGACGTGCGGGTCGGTCCGGTCTCCGCTCCACGCGCCGTACGCCTCGCCCGGGACGGTGTCGGACAGGAGCGTCGACGGGGTGAACCAGCCCTGGACGTCGGTCCCGCGGTTCACGAGGCCGTGCTCGCCCGGGACGGTGTTGTCGGGCCGGTCGGCGACGTGGCACGCGTCGCAGGCGTGCTTGCTCCGGTACAGGCGCTCCCAGCCGTCGGCGTCCGGGCGGTGGGGGCGAACCGCCGCGACGAACCGGTCGAGGGCGACCGCGGTCGCGTCGGCGTCTCCGGCCGGCCACTCGACCCCGAGCAGCGGGGCGTCGGGGTCGCGGACGATCGGCTGGTACACGTGGTGGGTGCGGGCGCCGTCGTCGTCGAGCCGGGTCCCGCGGACGTCGACGATCCGCCGCTCCCGACCCTCCCCGCGCCACTCGACCCGGTCGGCGACGGTACCGGCCGGGAACACGAGGCCGGTCCGCCCGTCCGCGAGGGCCTCGGACCGGATCGCCTCGCCGTCGGGCAGCCGGACCCACACCTCGACCGCGTCGCGACCGACCTCGCCCGACGGCAGGTGGGTCGGCGCCTCGATCCGCGTCCACCCGTCCGCGAGCCACCGGGTCCGCGGATCGTCGAGGGTCACCACCGGGGCGACGCAGCCGGCGAGCAGCGCGATCACGCTCGGGTTCCCTGCGACATCCTGGCCTCCACGCCCGCTGAGATAGGCCAGCGGCGTCGGTCAGACCATTTGAACTATTTCAACGAATCATGTAGATTTCCTGCATGACGGACCTCGACCGGCGCCTGCGGACCAGCCGGGTGTGGAACTGGCTGCCGCAGTTCCGCGCGGTCGCCGAGACGCAGCACCTCCCCACCGCGGCGGCCCGGGTCCACGTGACGCCCCCCGCCCTGTCGCGGACGCTGAAGCTGCTCGAGGAGGAGCTCGGCCACGCGCTGTTCCACCGGCGGGCGGGCCGGCTCGTGCTGACCGAGGACGGGCGGACGCTGCTCGAAGCCGTGCGGATCGCGATGCGGACGGTCGAGGACGCCGGCAGCCACCTCGGCGACCCGACCCTCGCGGGGCCGGTGTGGGTCGCGGCGGGCGGGGTGAGCCAGCCGATGGCGCTGAGCGCGTTGCTCCGGCTGCGGGCGCGGTGGCCGGCGCTGGAGCCGCGCCTGCTGACGCCCGACCCGGACCGGGTGATCGACCAACTGTGGAGCGGAGAGCTCGATCTCGCTGTCGGGAGCTTCCACCGCGCCGCGAAGGGGATCCGGACCGAGCTCCTCGGCCACGAGCGGTCGAGCGTGTACTGCGGTCCGGGCCATGCGCTGTACGGGCGCACCGAGGTCGGCCTCGACGAGGTGGTGCAGTGGCCGTTCACGTCTCCGCCGCCCGACGCGAGCGGGGCGAGCCCCGAGGGGTGGCCGGCGGACGTGCCGCGCGAGGTGGTGTTCGTAGTCGACCGGATCGCGCTCGGGGTCGAGATCTGCGCGTCGACGGGCCTGCTCGCGGTGCTGCCGGACTCGCTCGCCCGGGCCTCCCGGGTCCCGCTCCACCGGCTGCCGCTCGGCGATCTGGTCCCGTTGACGCCGATCGTGGTGCACCACCCGGAGCCGGCGACCCCGGGCGGCGTGGTCGAGTCGCTGATCGCCGAGCTCCGCCGCGAGGTCGCGCGCCCGGCGGGCCCTCCGCCCTCGGGTGACCGGACCGACCGCGTGGCGTAGCGTGGCACCCTACCCAGGTGACCGATGCACCTCCCGTGGTTCGTCGGGGCGCAGATCGGGTGCTCGACGCCGATCCCCCCGCCCCCGAGTCTG
>JBEBJW010000873.1:0-3801 GCA_040079715.1 Myxococcota bacterium
CTCGCTCGACCGCCGCGCGTCGCGTTCGTGGAGGGGAGCCTAGGGCGATGCGCCCTCGCGACCTACCTTCGCGTGTCGCTCGACGTCCACCTGTCGGATCTCGGAGGCCGGTTCGAAGCCTCGGGGACGCTGGTCGTGTCGGCGGGGGGACTGGAACCGTCGACCTGGTACTTCGACGGGCATCGCGCCCTGTCCGGCACCGTGGCGCCGGAGGAGGTCCGTCGGATCACCGCGCTGCTGACCGAACAACATCCGCTCCGCGCGCCGTTCCGGTTCGATCACGCGATCGTCCGGTGGGGTGGGATCGGGGAGACCACCGTCTCGGTCGGCAGCCGGTTCGTCGCGAGCGACGGGGGAGCGATCGATGTCCGGGGCGCGACCGGGATCGTGACCTTCCCACCGCAGCCGTGAACGGGCGCTACCCCGGCCGGCGCTGCGCCATGCGCCGCTCGACCTCCTGTTGCAGCGCGAGGTGGCCCACCTCGCGGAACAGCGCCAACGCCCGCTCGAGCCACGGCGTCGGGTCGGCGCCTTCCTTCGCGACCAGCTCTCCGACCACGATCAGGCACCGACCTTCGCCCGCCCGGTCGCCGAGCGCCTCGTGCCGCGCGACCGCGAGCTCGAGCGTCGCCCGCGCGTCGGCCACGCGCCCGGCCCGTTGCCAGACGCCCCCGAGGTTCAGCAGGGAGTTCGCCTCGGACCGCCGGTTTCCGACCTCCCGGTGCACGGCGAGCGCGTCGCGGTACCACCGCTCCGCCTCGTCGAGCCGCCCGCGCTCCTTGGCGAGCCAGCCCAGGTTCCCGAGCGCGAGCCCCTCCGCTCCCGGGCTCTCCCCTCGCCGGGCGATCGCGAGGGCGTCGCGCAGGAGTCGCTCGCAGCGCATCGGATCCGCGTCGACCGACAGCATCGCCAGGTTGCACAGCGTCAGCGCCAGGTCGTTGCTCGGCGCGTCGGACGCTTCGTAGATCGCGAGGGCCGCCTCGTAGTCGGCGCGTGCCTCGTCGAGGCGGTCCTCGATCGCGTGCGGGACCCCGCGGGCCACCAGGGTGCGCGCCTCCAGCAGCGGGTCGCCGACGGCGCGGGCTTCGGCGAGCGCGGCGGTGCAGAGCTCCACGCTGCGGTCGAGTCGGCCGACGTTGAACGTGAGCTTCCCGGCGAAGTACCGCGCGATGGCCCGCGCTCGCATCGGCAGGGACTCCATCCTCAGCACCCGCTCGGCCAGCTCGAGCCCGATCCCGAACGGACCGGCGACCTGGACCACGCTGACGGTGCACTCGAGGGTCGCGATGGCCACGTCGGGGTCGTCGCGGTCGATCGCCCGTCGGCACGCCGCCACCAGGTTGTCGAGGTTCGCCGCTCGGGCGCTCCAGCCGCTGCCCCGACCGCGGCGGAGGATGTTGTCCGTCCGCACGTACCGGGCGAACCACGCCCCGTGGAGCGCCTCGGCGGCGCGTCGGCCTCCGCGCTCGACCAGCCGCTCGTGGGCGTAGTCGCGGACGCTGTTCAGGAGGTGGAACCTGCCGCCGGCGGTCTGGACCATCGAGGCATCGACCAGCGCGCGAACGACATCGAGCGGCCAGCCGACCTGCACGTCCATCACCGCCTCTGCGGCCGGCAGATCGAACCCGCCCTCGAACACCGCGAGGCGCGCGAGCCCGTCCTGCGCCTCCTCGGTCAGCAGATCCCACGAACCGTCGAGGGTCGCCCGGAGGGTCGCCTGCCGGTCGGTGCGCCGCCCGCTCGCGACGAGGAGGCGGAACCGGTCGATCATCCGGTCGTGGACCTCGTCGACCGACATCACCCGCAGCCGCGCCGCCGCCAGCTCGATCGCCAGGGGCAGCCGGTCGAGCAGGTTCAGCAGGGCGTCGAGCCGCGCCAGAGCACCGATCGGGTCGTCGGACCGCCCAGCGGGCGACGGGAGACCATGCTCTGGGTCCGGCCCTGGTTCGAACGTCGGGTTCACCGCGGCGGCGCGCAGCAGGAACAGGGCCCGGGCGCTCGCCAACGGGAGCGGCGGTACGACCACCGACGCCTCTCCGTCGAGGCCGAGGCGCTCGCGGCTGGTGACCAGGAACGCGGCCTCGGGGGCGCGATCCATCCACCGCCCGACGGTCGCGCCGGCGTGCTCGGCGACCTGCTCGAAGTTGTCGAGGATGAGCAGGCTGCGGCCACGGGCGGCGATCGCCCGCCCCAGCGACCCGACCGGATCGCGGGCGTCGGTCCCGCACTGGAGGGCCTGGGCCACCGCGTGCAGCACCCCGTCGAGGGTCACGGCGTCGGACAGATCGCAGAACCGCACCCCGCCGGGCCAGTCCGCGAGCGAGGTCCGGCCGTACCGCAGCGCGAGGCGCGTCTTGCCGCTCCCGCCGATCCCGGACACCGTGATCAGCCGGGCGCCGGACGCGAACCGCCGCGCCAGATCGGCGAGCTCGTCCTCCCGGCCGACGAACGCGTCCCGCTCGGCGATCAGCCCGTCATCGTCGGGGAACGCCTCGCCCGGATCGATCTCGCGGCGCGGATCGAGGTGTGCTGCCGCCCGGTCCAGCAGGTGGTCGAGGTGGCTGTCCACCGCGGCGCGCCGGAGCAGGGCCTCGGCGCGCTCGACCACGCCCGGCTCCGGGCCCTCGCGCGCGCAATCGACGGCCTGCCGGGCGAACCGCAGTGCGGGCGCGTCCGGTGCCCGCGCGAGCGAGGCGCTGGCACGGGCGAGGGCGGACCGGGCGTCCTCGGGCCGACCCGCCGCGAGCGAGGCCCGGGCGCGACGGACCTCGACGAACCCGGCGGACGCGTGGGCGCCGGCCTCGGTGTACCGGGACGCGGCGGACGCGGTGAGCCGGTCGGCCGCGACGGGGTCGCCGCTCCGGCTCTCGAGCAGGTCGGCGCCCGCGGCCGCGCAGATCGCCGCGTCGCCGTCGAGGGTCGACGCCCACCGGCGGAACCGCTCGACCGCGTCGACGGGGCCGGGCTCGGTCGGGTCCGCCCACCGGTGGGCCAGGGCGCACACGTAGCTGCGCGGCTCCTCCTGGACCGCGACGTCCGGATCGCCGTCGCCCGCGCACAGCGTCGACCGGGCGGCGCGCCACGCGAGCGTCCCGGGGTGGGCGTCGATCGCGAACGCCTCGTCCCCCAGGCCGAGGGCGAGGTCCCGGTCTCCCACGCCCCGGGCCGCGCGGAGCAGGGCGCCGAGGCGACGGGTGCGGTCGGTCGCGTGGGCGGGGCGGAGTCGGAGCCACGCGGCGAGCTGCCGCACGGCGACCGCGTCGATCCCCGGGTCGCGGTCTCCGGACTCCATCCGGGCCACGAGGAACGCGACGAGTCGCTCCAGCACCGGGTCCGTCGGGACGGGCAGGCGCCGACGCGCGAACGACCGCACGATCGCGAGCAGCCGGAACCGCGTCCCGCTGGGCGTGTCGTCGACGGCGATCGCAGTGGCGTGGGCCAGGCGCGCCAGGGGCTCCGCGGCCTCGTCGACCCCGAGGACGGCCTCCGCCGCGTCCAGCCGGAGGGCGCCTTCGACCACCGCCAATCGGGTCAGCAGGTCGACGAGGGGCGGACCGAGCTGCTCGAACGTCGCGGCCACCGCCGCGTCGAGCGTCCGGTGGCGGGCGGGCCCGTGGACCTCGAGCGGCAGGGGGGCGCCGCGTCGAAGGCTCTCGAGCACCACCGACGGCCCCACCACCGCCGCGTTCGACGCGATGATCTCCACCGCCAGCGGGAGGTCGTCGCCTTCGACGCACAGGTCGCCGGCGAGGGCGTCGTCCAACGCGCTCGCCCACCGCGGCGACCTCCGACCCACCCGCT
>JBEBJW010000874.1:0-3800 GCA_040079715.1 Myxococcota bacterium
GTCGGGACCGGATCGACCGCGAGGTGCGTGTGGTACGGGATCGTCCGCAGGATCGGCGCGTCGGCGCTCGGGCCGCCCCGGACCAGGGTCCCGCCGTACGCGACCGCGATCGCCGGGATCGTCCCGGTCGGGGGCGGATCGTCACGGAGATCCCGCCCTGCCAGCCGGCTCACCGGGTACAGGTACACGTCGTCGAGGCGAGCGACCTGGCCGTCGTCGCGGACCAGCACCGGCCCCCGCGGCGTGTCCTCGACCCGGACGAACCCGAGCCGCTCGCCGGTCTTGCCGGTCATCTTGCCGAGGGGGGGCTCACCGGCGGTGAACGCGGCGAGCGACGCGTACAGCGCCCCGTCGAACCGCCGCCACCGCCGGCCGTAGATCTCGGGGACGAGGTGGACGTCGTCGTGGTAGTCGTACTGGCCGGTGCGGACGTACCCGTCGTACTCGTCGGGCTCCGGCGGATCGAACGCGAGCAGCGCGGGCTCGGCGCGAGGGACCGCGTCGGTCACGGTGGTGCCGTCGAGGCACACGTACCCGTCGGCCTCGACCCGCGCCCAGCCGGACGCGCACCCGGGACCGGTCGCCGGCCCCAGCACCCGGAACGCGCCGCCCGCCGCGGTCCGACCCCGCTCCGCCGCCGCCGGATCCGGCGCGATCACGACCTCGAGCGACGTGGGGGCGGTGCGGACCTCGATCCCCGGCTCGGCCACGGCAGGTGTCAGCGGGTGCGACCGATGCCGTAGTACCAGACCTGCGAGGCGACCGCGATCCGCCCCTGGTTCCACGGGAGGAGGCCCTCGCCGCTGTGGTACCGGCCGATCAGGATGTGGAGCTGGCGGTTCGCGGTCCAGTTGTCGAACAGGTCCGGGGTCAGCCAGAACGAGCCCACGTCGGCCAGGGCGCAGTACACCTCCTCCTCGAACTCGGAGCCGTCTGCGCTCAACATCCCGAGCTGGAGCAGGATCGCGTCGCCGTCTTCTTCGGTGGTCCACTCGAAGTGCTGGTCGATCGTCACGTCCGGCTGGACCGCGCCGTCGATCTCCGGGCTGGTGAGCCGGAACTGCGCCGGGACGCGGAACACGCCCGGCAGGTCGATCGCGGGGACGCCGAGGGTGCCCTGGAGCGAGAGATCGTACGTCTCGCCGGGGACGACCTGCTCCGGCGCCAGATCGTAGTTCGTGAACCGGAGCTCGGCCGGGTTCCAGTCGAGCACGATCGACGCCGACGGGGAGGTCTGGACCATCTGGCCGTCGAGCGCGTCGATCGCGGTGTACTCGGGGTCGAACTCCCAGTCCGGCACGCCGTGGTCGATGTGGGTGCACGCGTCGAGGGCGGGCGCCCAGTTCTGGTAGAACTGGTAGTCGAACCCCTCGGTGAACCGCACGACCGACCGGCCGTAGTCGTCGGACGCGCCGCCCCAGTAGTCGCCGACGACGTAGAACCACACGAGCTCGCCGGTCGCGCCCACCTTCCCGGTCGCGTCCTTCCAGTAGGTGAACGACGCCGGCCGGACGGCCTCGCCGCCGGTGGTGGTGACGGTCACGTCGACGTCGCCGCGGACCGTCGACGCCGGGGTCTCGACCACCAGCGTGTCGGCGGTGACCGACTGGACGATCCCGAGGACCTCGCCGAACCGGACCTCGGGGGTGCCGCCGAACCCGGTGCCGGTCAGGGTGACCACCGTGCCGCCGGCGTCGGTCCCGAACGGCGGCGCGACCGCGGCGAGCGTCGGCGGATCGGTCGGCGTCTCCGGCGTGGACGGGGTGGTCCCGGTGTCCGACGGCGCGACCTCGTCCACCCGGGCGGCGTGCTCGTCCTCGGGGATCAACAGACAGGCGGTGACAGCGGCGAGGAGCATCCGATGAACATCCCACGGCGAGGGCGGCTCCGCAAGGTTCGGCGGACGCCGGAGACTCGGGACGCTGGCCCCGAGGCCCGGGCCGTGTAAGATCGGCGCCATGTTGTTGTTCCTCGCTGGTTCCGCCTGGGCCGCGTGCCCCGCTAGCAGCGCCGACCTGCTCGCCGCGCTCGAAGACGCGGAGGCGGGGTTCGGCAACCTCGATCTCGATTTGTTCCGGGTCGCGAGCGACACGGCGGCGGCCGACGTGGCCTGCCTCGCTGAGACGCTGCCTCGGCCGCTGATCGCCCGGCTCCACCGGGTCCAGGGGCTCCGCGCGTTCGTCGACGACGATCCGGTCGCGGCGGCGGCGGCGTTCGCGTCGGCCCGCGCGATCGAGCCGAACTACCAGTTCCCCGAGGCGCTGGTCCCGGCGGGGCACCCGGTGCGCGAGCGGTACTTCACCCAGGACCCCGCCAGCGGCGGCGACCAGGACCTGTTGCCGCCGATCGACGGCCAGATCGAGGTCGACGGGCGGCCGGGCGCCGATCTCCCGCGGACCCGCCCGAGCGTGGTCCAGTGGATCCGGGCTGACGGCGCGGTCCCCGAGTCGCACTACCTGCGGCCGGGCGCCGCGATGTTCGAGTACCCGCCCGCGGTCGTCGGTCCGGTCGAGGCGCTGACCGAGACGCCACGCGAGCGACGGGCCCGCCCGAGCGTCCCGATGGCGATCGGCGCCGGGGTGCTCCTCGCCGCCGCCGCCGGCTCGTACGCGGTCGCGGCCGACGCCCGTCACGACTACTTCGCCGACGACGTCGATCCGGACCAGCTCGAGCCGCTGCGGTCGAAGACGGCCGCGTTCTTCTACGGCGCGGTCGGGGCGGGGTCGGCCGGGGCTGCGCTCGGCCTCGGCGCGGTCCTGGTCGGGAAATGGTGACGCCCAGCACCGAATCGCGGCTGGCCGAGGGGCAGGTCGTCGAGCGGTACACGGTCGTCGAGCGGATCGGGAGGGGCGGGGTCGCGCGGGTCTACAAGGTCCGCCACAACACGCTCGGCAGCCTGCACGCGCTGAAGGTGCTGCGCAAGCAGAGCGACCAGATGAACCACCGCCTGGTGCTCGAGGGCAAGGTCCAGGCAGCGCTCCGCCACCCGAACGTGGTCGCGGTGACCGACGTGATCGAGGTCGAGGGCAACCCGGGCCTCGTGATGGACTACATCGAGGGGCCGTCGCTCGACAAGTGGCTCGCCGCGAACCGCCCGGACCTCGCCCAGGCCGAGGCGATCTTCCGCGGGATCGTCGCGGGGGTCGGCAAGGCGCACCGCCTCGGGCTCGTCCACCGCGATCTGAAGCCGGCGAACGTGCTCCTCGCCACAGACGAAGACGGCACGCTCGTCCCGAAGGTGGCCGACTTCGGGCTCGCGAAGATCCTGGCCGGCGACGACGACGAGGAGGGCGGCCACGCCCACACCCAGTCCGGGACCACGATGGGCACGCCCGCGTACATGGCGCCCGAGCAGGTCCGCGACTCGAAGTCGGTCGACCAGCGGGCGGACATCTTCGCCCTCGGCTGCATCCTGTACGAGCTCGTCACCGGGGTCAGCCCGTTCTACCACCCGGACCTGTTCGCGATCTTCTCGGCGCTGGCCTCCGGGACGTACACCCCGCCGCAGGCGTTGGTCCCGTCGCTGCCCCCGCGCGTGCTCAACGCGATCGCCGGGTGCCTGACCGTCCACCGCGAGGCCCGGATCCACAGCTGCGGCGTGCTCCAGCGTGTCCTGGACGGTGAGATCGCCGAGGACTGGGCCAACGCCACGCTCACCGGCGAGGAGCCGCGTCACTCGCTGGTCCCGCCCGGATCGACCGGGACCGCGTCGTCGCCCGGCGCGTCCCCGAGCTCGATCACCGGCGGATCGACCGGCCGGTGGTGGCTGTTCGGCGGGCTCGGCGTGGTCGGGGTCGGGG
>JBEBJW010000875.1:0-3800 GCA_040079715.1 Myxococcota bacterium
GCGCCGGCCGGCAGCACCAGCACCGGGCACGGGGCGAACCGGGCGACGTGCTCGGCGACCGATCCGAGGACCAGGCGCGGCAGCCCGGTCCGGGAGTGCGACGGGACGACGATCAGCCCCGCGCCGATCTCCCGGGCCAGCTCGACGATCCGCGACGCCGGGTCGCCGACCTTCACGTGGACGATCGCGCCCGCGTACGGCGTGCCGCGCAGCCGGGCGGTCAGCGCGGTCCGGGCGTGCTCGGTCCGCCGCGTGTCTTCGTCGCGGGGCCAGACCACCCCCGGGGTCGTCGGGTCGATCCGGGCCAGCACGTGGACCACGTGGAGGGTGCCGATCGCCGCCCCGAGCGCGCTCGCCGCCCCGAGGCCCGCGTCCGACCGCTCGGTGAGGTCGTGCGGGACGAGCAGGTGCTCGATCATGGGGCACCCGGCTTCACCGGCTTCGCCGGGCGCAGGACGTGGCACTGGCTGCAGGTGGCGAGCAGGTTGCCGAACAGCTCGGTCCGATCGGCCGGTGCAGTGGTGGTCTCGGCCTTGTTCGCGAGCACGTACACGAGCTGCTCGAGCTGCTGCATCCCGCTCGGGGGCGGCGCGTTCTCGAACTTCGGCGCGAGCGGCTGGCGATCGAGCTCGGACGCGCCGCGGAGCCAGGCCTCGTCGCTCTGGGCGAGCAGCCCGAGCCACATCCAGTCGACCGCCCACCGGTGGAGCGGCATGTTCTGGCCGGGCTGCCACGCCTGGGCCGGGACGTCCTCCGCCCCGGTCACCGACGGCCCGCCGTTGGTGGCGGTGTGGCAATCGGCACACGCCGACGCGACCTTCGCCACACCGGCGGCGGCGGACGCCAGATCCGGGGCCTCAGCGACCTTCAGGGCGGCCGCCTCGACCTTGATCACCCACGGGCGCCAGTCGGCCGGGAACGGCTCGCCCGGATCCCGCACCGCGAGCGGCTTGATCGTGCTCTTCGCCTCGGCGAGCTTGCCCTGGATCACCGCGTCGCGGGCGGCGGTCAGGGTGAAGAACCGGGCGTGCATCTCGCTCGTCAGCGGCGGCGTCGGCTCGGCGGCGAACGCGGCCGCGGTCAGCACGAGGAACATGGATCCTCCATCGAGGAGGACATACTGCAACCCGCGGGCCAGGGGTCAGCGGTCGACCGGCAGCTCCACCGCGAACGTGGCGCCCTTCAGCGACCCCGACCGCCGCAGCACCAGCGCCCCGCCCATCGACTGGGCGAACCGGTGGCCGATCGCGAGCCCGAGCCCGGTGCCGCGGGTCTTGGTGGTGAAGAACGGCTCGAACACCCGGCCGGCGAGCGGGCTCGGCACCCCGGGTCCGTCGTCCGACACCACGATCTCGCCGTCCCGGACCGTCACCGCGACCGTCCCCCGGCCGGCGATCGCCTGGACCGCGTTCTGGAGCAGGTTCACCACGATCTGGTGGACCAGCTCGGGGTCCGCGATCGCCGACCCCGCGCCGGACACGGTGAACGCGACGTCCGGGTTCGCGGCCCGGAACCGCTCGAGCGCCCGCCCGACCGGGACCGCGAGGTCCACCGGCTGCAGGCGCGCCGCACCCGGGTCCGAGAACGCGAGCAGCTCGGTCACCAGCTCGTCGAGGCGGTGGATCTCCCGCTCGACCAGCGCCAGCACGGGCGCGTACGGGGTCGAGTCCGGGACCGACCGCGCGATCACCTGCACCGCGCCCGAGATCCCGGCGAGCGGGTTCCGCAGCTCGTGGGCGACCGACGCCGACAGCGACCCGAGCTGGGCCAGCGCCTCCGCCCGCCGGAGCCGCGACTCGAGCCCGACGGCCTCGGTCAGGTCCTCGATCTGGATCATCAGCCGGGCGGCGGGGTGCTCGATCGGGACCAGGTGGGCCCGGAAGCTCCGCGGCGCCTCGCCGGGCAGGTCGATCCGCGGCACGGTGACCTCGACGTCCCGCTCGAGCGCGTGCCGGACGTTGTCCTCGAGCTGGCCGGCGGTCCGGATCGCCGCCGGGACCGCCTCCTCCCACGGGCGCCCGATCACCGGCGGGGCGCCGAGGGTCTTCGCGCTCTGGCGGGTGGCGGCGGTGACCCGGCCGTCGGCGTCGACCAGCAGCACGCTCCCGCGCAGGTGGAGCACCAGCAGGGCCTGGAGCGCCTCCGCCGTCCGGTGCTCGCGCTCGCGGACGTACGAGCTCGTCATCACCGCCAGATCCACCGTCATCGCCCGCCGCAGGCTCGCGACGATCGGCCAGACCCGCTCGATCGGCAGCGCGTCGACCAGCAGGTCTGCGACCGCGTCCTCGACCACCTGCATCGCCGCGTACATGAACCGGCTGTCGAGCCCGACCTCGACGTGCCGGCGGCCGATCCGGAGGCGCCGCTCGACGTACGCGTCGTCGTGCGGCCCGAGCATCAGCTCCCGGAGCCAGACCCGCAGCGTCGACCGCAGGCGCACCAGCTGCGCGTCGTCGGTGATCACCCGCCGGGTCTCGTCCGACGCGGTGACCCGCGCGTAGAACCGGTCCAGCACCCCCTCGAGCCCGGGCTCGATCCGGGGCCAGGCCTCGGCGAGCCGCGCTGCATCCGCGGCGTCGAACCCGACGTACCGTCGGAGCTCCTCCCATCGGCCGTCCATTCCCCCCGCCTCCGACCTTGGCACGAGTCTGGCATAAGGCGGACCCAGGGAGGGATCACCATGCGGTTGCTGTTGGCGCTCGATCTGAACGATCAGGCCGAAGGGCTCGTGGCGCAGGCGCGGGGCTGGGCGGAGCGCCTGTCGGCCACGGTGGACCTGCTGTACGTCGACGAGCACTCGTACAACGTGTACCTGGTCCAGGATCCGGCGGTTCGAACGGTGCTGGATCGCGAGTGGGCCAAGATCCGCGACCACCAGCACGCGCGCCTCCAGAAGCTCCGGGACGAGCTGCCCGAGGCGCTGCGGGGCGAGGCGGTGGTCCGGACCGGGCGGGCGTCGGACGAGATCATCGCCGCGTCGGAGAACCGCGACGCGATCCTGATCGCGACCCACGGGCGCACCGGCCTGTCGCACGCCCTGCTCGGCTCGGTCGCGGAGCGGGTGGTCCGCGGCGCGACCGTCCCGGTGCTGGTGCTCCGTCAGCAGGCCTGAGCGGGATCACCCACCGGCCTGCGGGATACGGCGCACCCGAGCACAGGAGACGCGATGAACTGGCACCAGATCCGGCGGGCGGTCGCCCCGGTCGACCTCGACGACCCGGACGAGCAGGGCGTCCGGCTCGCGCTCGAGGCGACCGGCGGGGATCCCGCGAAGACCGACGTGGTGGTGGCGCTGGCCCCCGGCCTGACCGGCGACGCGGCGATCCGGATCCCGGACGCGCGGGCCCGGCTGCGGGAGTGGCTGGCCGCGAGCGGGCTGCCGGAGCTGGTCCGGACCCACGTGGCGGTCGGGCGGCCGGCGGACGTGGTCGCCGACGTGTGCGCCGCGGTCGAGGCCGACCTCGTGATCGTCCCGTCGCGGTCGCGGGCGCGGACCGGGGTCCAGCGGCTGCTGGTCGGGTCGAACGCCGAGGAGATCGTCCGGCGCGCGCCGTGCGCGGTCCTCGTGGTCCGCCACCGATGAGCGGGCTCGATCCGCGGGACCGGTTCACCGTCACCGTCGACCGGTACCAGAAGTTCCGCCCGGACTACCCGCCGGCGCTGTTCGACTGGCTCTCCCGCTCGACCGCTCGGGGCTGGCTCGCCGGGGCGGTCACCGGCCGGCGGGCGGTGGATCTCGGCGCAGGGACGGGGATCTTCAGCCGGCTCCTCGCGGCGCGCGGGTGGGACGCTGTCTCTTA
>JBEBJW010000876.1:0-3797 GCA_040079715.1 Myxococcota bacterium
CCCCCCGGACCCCCCGGCGCGCGCGACGTACTCCCACTCGTCGTCGGTCGGCAGCCGGGCCTCGAGCTGCGCCGCCAGCGCCCGGGCCGCGTCGGCGGTCAAGGTCGCCGGCCAGTCCTCGTCGGGCTCGAGGTCGTGGTCGCCCTCGGTCAGCGCCCACCCCGGGGTGCCGGCCGGCGCGAGGCTCACCGGCACCGGCACCGCCGTGATCACGAACGGGTCGACCGCGACCGACCGCGCCGGGCGGGCCGGGCCGAACAGCGCGTCGAGCTCGGCCGGGCGCCGGGTCGACCGCACCGCCGCCAGCAGCGCCGCCTCCTCGTCCGGTCCGAGCCCGAGCCGGGCCTGCCCGCCGGGCACCACGACCCATGGCAGCCCGTGGGCGTCGGTGAACCCGGCGAGGTGCGCGTCGCCGACCAGCTCGGGGGCGGTCCCGCCGACCGCGTGGGCCACCCGGCGCGCGACCGCCAGGCGGGTCGCGTCGGACGCCGCGCGCCACTGCGCCAGGTCCCGGAGCGGATCCGGCCCGACCGTCACCGGAACCGCCGCGGCGGCTCGGGCACCCCGTGGAGCAGCCCGCGCTGCGGCACCGAATACACCGGCCACCCCTGGACCCCGACCGAGGCGAGGATCGCGTTCGCCGCGCACAGGGCCGAGACCTGCGCCCCCTCCATCAGCATCGCCGGCCACGGCAGCTTCACCCAGTCGCCCGCGAGGTACAGCCCGGGGACCCCCGGCTCGGTGGTGGGGCGGGTCGCCCACGCGCCGGTGTGGAACGCCGGGAAGTCCGCCCGGACGTGGAGATCTTCGCCGAGGATCCCCGCCTCGCGCAGCTCCGGCAGGAACTGCCACCACTCGTCGAGCAGGGCGGCGCGGATCGCGTCGTCCGGCAGGTCGTCCGGCACCGCGTAGCAGTGCAGCTCCCACACCGAGCCGGCGCCCCCGGCCGCGACCCGGGCCTGGGCCCAGTCCGCCTGCTGGTGCGACAGGTGATCGCAGCGGGTGATCGCGTCGAGCACCCGATCGCGCTCGGTGATCACGAACGGGAGCCAGTCGCGCTCGGTCCCGCGGTCGAGCCACAGCCGGAGCACCGCGTACCGTTGGCCGGTGGAGACCCCGAGGGCGGCGTGCGGTGCCACCAGCGCCTTCGCGGCGCCGGGGTCCGCCGCGACCACCACCGCGTCGAACCGCTCCCCGTCGACCACCCACCCGTCGCCGTCGCGCTCGAGGGCCCCGACCGGAGACGACAGCCGGACGTCGACCCCGTGGGACGCGAGGTGGGCCCGGATCGGCTCGAGCAGCGCCACGTCGTAGTCGTCGGCCGGGTGGTCGTACACCAGACCCTGGTCGTTGGACAGGTAGTAGAAGTGGAAGCTCTTGATCATCTCCGCCATGCTCATCCGGGCGTCGTCGGAGAAGAACGCGCGGGTGAACGTGGCGAACACGAGCTTCAGCGTCGGCGGGAGCTGGGCGTCGCGGGCGAACTGCTCGAACGACACGTGGTCCCACGCGGCGAAGGTGGCGTCGCGGTCGTACCGGAGCAGCGCCTCGAGCCGCTCGCCGGTCACGGTCCGGGCGACCCGCCAGAACGAGTACACGCCGATCCGCGCGAGATCGAGCAGGTTGAGCACCGGGACCGGGGAGGTGCCGGCGAACCCGAGCATCCGGCCGGACCGGGTGGCGATCCGGTAGTCGCCGATCGACCGGAACCCGGGGGTGATCCCGAGCCGGTCGAGCCAGGCGCGCTGGTTCCAGTACTGGCGGAAGAACGCGTGGAACCCGTGCTCGGCGGTGACGGTCTCCCCGGTGGACAGCGCGATCGGCCACGCGCCGATCTTGCCGCCGAGGTACGCGTTCCGCTCGCGGAGCACCACCTGGACCCCGCGCTCGGCGAGGGCGCTGGCGGTGCCGAGCCCGGCGAGCCCGCCGCCGATCACCAGCACCCGGACCGCGCGGTCGGGCCGGAGGGGCAGGGACGGGTCCGGGGTGACGACCTGGTGCCGGTACCCGCCGAGCCGCCACCGGATCAGCCGCGCGACGAGGCCGTCGCTCGGGTCGCGGTCGGTCCGGTCGACCAGCCACAGGTACCCGGCGGTCGACAGCAGGGCGGTCGCGAGGGCGGCGCCGACCGGGACCCCGCCTCGGTCGGCGCCGACGGCGTCGAGGATCCACGTCCACCCGGCGACCGCGACCAGCCACCCGACGGCGTGGGGGCCGATCTCGCGCGCGGGGAGCCGGTCCCACAGCAGGCACGCCGACCACCCGATCCCGAGTCGGACCGCCGCGTCGACGAGCAGGGACCCGGTGAGCCCGCCGATCACGAGGTTCGCCAGGCTGGCGCCCACGACCACCACCGCGGAGGCGGCGAGGGCCTTGGTGAACCGGTGGACCACCGACGGCGGGGGCACGGCGAGCGCCACCGCGGCGCCGGCGACGAGCAGCAGGTCGAGACGCATCCCGGCGGGTCTATCCCGGCCCCAGGCCGTTGCCCTGCCCTGCTTCGGTCGTCGGTGCCGGCTCCGTCGACTCGAGTACCGCCCAGAATGTCGGCCAGGTCGCCAGGTGCGGCCGCAACCGCTCCACGATCAGGAGCCGCACAGTGGAAGGAGAATGCCGTCGCAACCGTAGCGGATCTCGAGCTCGTTGATCCGGCACCCTGCATTCAGCACCGTCGGCTAAACGATCAGCATTGATTGCGGACGCGACGGAGCCCACCGCCGGTGTAACCGGGCTGAAGGTAAGGTTGCGGGCGACATAGCAGGTGCATGTGCTACCAGCCGACACGAAGCACCTCGCCGCCTCCGCCGACACCGCCCAGAAAACGAAACTGGTAGCATCACCGAGGCGCCTTGGTCATCTGCAAGAGCAAACACTCGGTCACCTTGGCGCGCGCGCCGGTCCAATCGAGAGCCGCGGCCTCGATCGTCGCGACCCGCTCGGGATCGGGACCGTCCCACGGGCTGCGAGGGACCGCGTCAGGGCCCCAGAGCGTCTCCTCCGGGCCCGCTACTGACATCCCGCTCCTGCAGTCGATGCTGCCAATCCAGGTGCCCTGCTCATCGACGGTGGCGACCCGTCCAGCGCCCGTGACCCTGGAGCCGACGTACCGATGCATCTGAAGCACGGTCGGATCGAATCCCCACGGAGAAATCGTTGCGATGATCGAATCGCCTTGGTGAGGAGCGGTGACGCACTCCGAGCAACTCATCGCGTCACCGTGGAGGACCACGGTCACGGTCTTGCCGACGTCACCAAAAAACACCTGATCGACCTCCAGCACCACCTCCGTGATTGGCCCGTGGGGATGGGGGATCAGGCGAACTGAGCGTACGGTCCCCGCCGCCACCCGATCTGCATTGACGAGAAACCGTTCCCATGGCGGGCCGAGCAGCACGTCGATGGGATCATCCGACCACGGCGCTTCGCCGGCCCAGGAAGAGACAAATGAGAATGCGAGAACAACCATGATTCACCTATGCTTAATGCAATACTCCGCCTCTCGGATTGCGCAATCGGGATGGCGTTCTCAGGATCCCGCCGAACCTGCCGACCTCGTTCCGCGCAGGAGCTCGGTGACGCCGGGTTCGCGGTGCTGTCGGTGGGTCGGCGCGCCGGCGGCTCCGGCGGGGTGGCGGAGGACGCGTACACTGTGACGACCGGCAAGTACGACGGACGTGGAGGCGTGCGTCCGGCGCTGCTCGACGACGGGATCGACCCGGCGCGGATCGCGGCGGCCGACGCGTCGAACGGGACGACGTTGATGGTCGACTACGCGTGGGCCGACGCGACGCCGGCAA
>JBEBJW010000877.1:0-3797 GCA_040079715.1 Myxococcota bacterium
GGCCAGCGCCACGATCGCGACCGACGAGCCCACCGCCACCGCGCACGCCACCGCCACCGACGCCACCCCGAACACCGACGCGCCCACGACCAGCGCCCGGCCCGGACGGGTGCGCTCGGTCGCCCCGGACCCGCTCGACCGCGTCGACCCGAGCGACCCGAGCGACCCGAGCGACGGCTGCGGCTGCGACGGGAGCGACGGCAGCGACGGGTTCGACGCGTCGACGCTGAACCGCTGGCCGATCAGCGAGTCGTCGAGCGTCCCGCGCTCCGGGATGCAGCGCGCCCACTCGGTCAGCGACACGCCGCCGAACGCCCGCGCCAGCTCCCGACAGCGCGCCTCGAGGTCGCGGGCGGTCGGCCGGGCGTCGGGATCGGTCGCGATCATCGCCCCGACCAGCGCCGCGACCGCCGCGTCGTGCGGGGACCGGCCGGCGAGCGCCGCGAGCGCGTCCTCCCCGTCCGGGTGCACACCGGTGGTCAGCTTGAACAGCGTCACCCCGAGCGCGTACACGTCCGACGGCGGGCCCGCGATCCCCTCCCACCGCTCGGGTGCGATGTACCCGCGGGTGCCGACGACCATCCCCTCGCTGCGGGACTCCCGGTCGAAGCTGGCGAACGCCGCGCCGAAGTCGAGGATCTTCACCTCGCCCGACCGGGTGACCTGGATGTTCGCGCACTTCAGGTCGCGGTGCACCAGCAACAGCGGCCCGGTCGGTCCGCGCTGGTGGTGGGCGGCGTCGAGCGCGCGGGCGACCTCCCCGACGATCTCGAGCGCCACCGACGGCGGGAACGGCCCGACGGCGTGGAGCAGCTCGTGGGTCGACTGGCCGTCGACGTACTCCATCACGATCGCCCATTGGTCGCCCAGCCGGACCGGAGGTTCTGCCGATACGATCGCCCGGTCGCGCAGTAGCAGCAGCATCCGCGCCTCGTCCCGGAGCCGCCCGAGCAGCTCCGGCGTCGCGCAGTCCGCCCGGAGGACCTTCACCGCGATCTCGCGGGTGAACCCGCCGTCGCTGGTCGCCCGGCACCGGTACACGTCGCCGAACCCGCCGCGGCCGAGCAGCGACAGGACCTCGATCCCCGCCTGGGCGGGGGCGGGTCCGAGGTGGGTCACGGCGCACCCGCGACGGCGCGCCGGAACGGGTTGTACGCGCCGATCCCGACCGAGGCGATCCATTGGTCCGACGGGTTGTTCCGCACCACCACCGTGCGCACGACCGACCCCACGAGCGACACGCCCCGCTTCGCGTCGCGGACCACCACCTCGACGCCCGCCCGCCCGTTGAGCACCGACAGCATCGCGAACCGGTCGTCGAGCTCGAAGTCGACGCCGTCGAAGTCGACGCCGCCGGGCCGCCACAGCCCGTACACCAGCGGGCCGAACGACACGACCGGCGACGGGGCGAGGTGGGCGGCGAACTCGAGCGTCCACTCGTCGTGGGGCGCGCGGGGCGACCAGCTCGTGACCGGGCGGTGCCAATAGCCGAGCTCGAGCTGCGCGTTGCCGACCCGCGCGGTGCGACCGGCCGCGGCGAACAGCCCCAGATCGTCGGTCCCCTCGCCGAGGTTGGTGAGCCGATCGCGGGTGTCGGCGGTGTGCGACCCCAACCGGAGGCGGGGGCCGATCGCCACCGACAGCGGGCTCGACGCCAGCTCGTCGAGCACCTGCCACTTCGTCCGCACCTCGATCAGCCCGAGTCCGGTCGTGGTCGCGCACGGGTCGTTCGGGAAGTCGGTGCACGCCCCGGGCGCGGTCACCGTGGCCTCGACCCGGTAGTACGGGACGGTGAGCTCGGCCTCGACCCCGTGGACGATCCCGACGGTGGCGATCAGCTTGGCGCCCGTCTGGACGATCGGGCCGCCGGTGTCCGCCTCGAGGACCTCGCCGCCCATCACCGGCGCCACCAGGTGGAACCGCTGGACCTCGACCCCGACGTACACCGTCAGGGCGCCCTGGGACAGCGACCACGGCCCCGAGCCGGCGAACGCCGTCGTCGCGAACAGCAACACGCTCCCTCCCTTCGTGGGCAGCGATTGTGATTCGTCCCCGCCCGGGAGGCGAGCCGCGCCCACCGCGGATCGTCGCGGTGGGTAGCGCGAAGACCCAGGTCGGACCTTGCCCGGCGTCGACGGGGCCCGGGGCGATCGTCACACAGCGTCACACAGCGGGCGCGACCAGGATCCGGTCGAGCGCGGGCCACCACCCGAGCTGGTAGAACGCGGGGTCCCGCGGCTGCCCCGGGTCCGCCGCCGCCCGCGCCACCGCCCCGGACCTCGGATCGAGCGCCGCGGCCGCCGCGGGCGACTGCCCCTGGGCGAACGCCGCCAACGCGGCCCACATCCCCGCCCGGTACCCGCTGTGCTCCTGGGCGCGCGCGTAGTGGCCCACGGCCTCGGTCCGCCGCCCGCGATCGTGGGCGAGCACGCCGAGCAGCCCCTCCGCGCACGTCAGCAGGTTCACCCGCTCGGTCCGGGCGCGCAGCGCGTGGCTGTCCGCGAGGAGCGCGCCGGCCGCGTCGTGATCGCCGGCGTCGAGCGCGAGGATCGCCCGCGACAGGCGCACCGAGCCGTACAGCCCGAGCAGCCCGGACGCGAGCGTGTCCGCCTCGAGCGCGACCAGCTCCCGCTCGGTCTGCGGCGCCCGACCGACGTCGGGCAGCAGCAGGTTCGCGCGGTTGTCGCGGCGGATCAGCGCGGCCACCGTCAGCCCGGCCCGCTCGGCCAGCGCGATCGCGTCGTCGAGCAGGCGAACGGCGGCGGCCACGTCCCCGCGCGACCCCGCGAGCATCGCGAGGTGCTCGAGCGCCGCCGACGCGGTCACGCGATCGCCCAGCGCCTCCGCCCGGGACCGGACCCAGGCGAGGTTCTCACCGGCCTCCACCTCCTGGCCGTCGTGCAGCTGGAGCCTCGCCCGCGCGAGCCGGGCGACGAGCGCGACCGCCGCCAGGTCACCGTCGGTCGCGGAACGAGCGCCGAGGCTGCGGAGGGCCGCCTCGCACGCGTCGAGGGTCCGACGAACCCCCGGGGCCGGCCGGGACGCCATCGACAGCAGGCACCACTCGAGGTCGACGCCGACCGCGGCCGCGTCGAGGCCGTGCGCGCGCGCGAACGCGGACGCCTGCTCGAGCACCGCGCAGGCCCGCTCGTACGGGTGCCGCAGCCCGACGACCTCGGCGTGACACCGCATCAGCGCGACCTGCGTCGCCGGCGCCGCCAGCGGAGCCCCGGCCGCGAGCGCCTGCTCCGGGTCGACGAGGCCGAGCACCCACCCGCGGTGCAGCGCGAACAGGATCGCGGCGTGACCGTCGTCGGCGGGGCCCACCCCGGCAGCGCCGAGCAGCTCGTCGACCTCGGGGGCGAGGGCCTCGGCGCCGGGCGGTTCGGTCCGCCAGGCGTCGGCCAGCGCCGCGTAGTGGTCGCGGTACGCCCGCGCGACGCCCTCCCGCTCCCGCGACCCGCGCCAGTCGGGCGTCAACAGCGCGATCACCGGCCGCAGCAGCCGGTACCGGCCGGGGGTGGGGTCGAGGGACACGAGCGACGCGTCGATCAGCTCGTCGAGCCCGTCGCTCGGGACCCCGAGGATCGCGGTCGCGGCGGCGCGGGTGAAGCTGCGCTGGAACACGCACAGGTGGGTCAGCGTCCGGAGCGCCATCGGATCGAGCCGCTCGATCGCGGTCGACAGCACGGCGCGCAGCGGCTCCGGCACCGCCGCCCGCAGCCGGTCGACCAGGCCCGCGAGGTCGAGCTTCGCGAGCGCCGACGCGGCGACCTCGATCCCGAGCGGCAGGCCGC
>JBEBJW010000878.1:0-3795 GCA_040079715.1 Myxococcota bacterium
GTACGCGACCTCCGGTAGGACGTCGGGGTAGTCGGGATCGGCGAGCGGACGCCAGGCGATGGCCAAGTCGTGGTCGCCGTCGGCCGCCAGCGCCAACTCCACCCGGCTGCGTCCGGACAGCTCGGCGACCGCGGGCGACAGGGTCACGGCGTCCACGACGATCCCGTCGGCCGGGTCCAGCGACCACGACGCGCGGACCTCCAGCCGGTCGCCGTCGCGCGCCAGCCAGGCCAGGATCGGGTGATCGTCGGCGGTGCGCCCGAGCCGCACGTCGAACGCGGCGTCCGGGAGCCCGAGCCCCAGCTCCGTCACCGCCGCCGACGGGTCGGGGGGGACCCGCAGCAGGTACAGCTGGCCGCTGCCCCGGGCCAGGACCAGGACCTCGCCGGTCGCTCGCTCCAGCGCCTCGATCGGGTACCGTTCGTGCCCGATGATCCGCCTGCGCCCCGCCCCGGACCGCGGCAGGAGCAGGGTCGGCCACGGCGTCTCTGCCTTCACCGACATCCCCACCAGCCAGCTATCGGTGGAGGCCGAGATCCGCACCATCGCTGGCGGGCGGACCCCGACCCGGAGGTCGTACAGGTCGAACCAGGGGAACACGTTGCCGCGGCCGCGGTAGGCGTCGAATCCGCCGCGGTGGGAGGCGTGGAAGTACTGCGGTGCCACGGCGCGCAGCTCCGGGCTCAGGCCGGGGTCCGGGAGCGGCGTGGCCCGCAGCGCGCACGGGACGGCGGTGGCGGTCGAGACGGCGAGGAGCCACAGCATGGACCTGCCTATCCCGCGCGAGAGACGGAACGCGGAGCGTCCGGTCTCATCGGTCCCCCTTCCGGAGGACCCACGCCTCCACCAGGCCGTCGAGGAGCGGGTGGGTCTCCACGGTCGTCGCGTCCACCGCGCGCGCCAGGCCCCGGTCGACCGCTCGACCGCGACGGGTCGTCGCCCACAGCAGCAGCGCCGGGTGAGGGGAGACCCCCGTCGCCCGCGCCGGGGTGAGCGCGTCGGTCGTCTCGACGACGAGCAGCGCGCCGCCGGGGTGGACCCGGCGCCAGAGGTGGCGCATCCCGTCCAGAGGGTCCGCGAGGACGTACAGCAGTGAAGCCGCTGACACGACGCACGCGCTCGGGCCCTCGTCGGCGAGCGCGCCGACCTCGAACCGACAGCGCGCTGTCGCGGACCCACGCGCGGCCGCGATCATGTCCGGGTCCCGATCCACCCCCAGCGCGTCGTAGCCGTGTGCGGCCGCCAGCCGCGCGACGAGGCCCGGGCCGCACCCGACGTCGAGCCAGCGCCGGCCGCCACCGACCTCCAGCTTCGACACCGCGTCCCGATGGAGCGCCTCGTAGAACGGGGCCGCCTGGACCCACTGGAACAGCGCCGCGCCGACGGTGCTCACGCGCCGAACCGCCAGCCGACGTGGACCGCGGCGAACGGCAGCACCGGCCCGATCCGGTACGCGGCGCCCCCGACCTCGGCGTCACCGCCGATCTGCCCGGTGAGCCCGAGGCCGAGCCACGGGTACACGTACAGCCCGAGCCGATCGAACGGCGTCCACGACCAGCCGACCCGCGGCATGGCGAGGATCGCGCTCGCGACGGCGTCACCGTCCGCGACGTCCGGCCGGGCGAGCGACCACCGATGAACCGCGACCTGGGCGCCGATCGACAGTCCGGTGAAGGGCGCGCTCACGTACCGATCGACGAACAGCCCCGCGCCGAACAGGTCCGCCGTCCACCCCTCCCCGCGGTTCGCCGGGCTGAGCGCGACCATCGGCTGCGGCAGCCGCAGGGCGTACGCCCCGAGCCCCACGGCCCACCGCTCCGCGCCGGGGAGCGCCGCGCGGACGTGCAGGGCGCCCCCGTGGAACGCGAACGTGGACGGATCGGTCTCGAGCTCGACGAGGGGCCCCGCGGTGGCGGCGGCGAACAGCCAGTGGATCATGTGGTCGCTCCGGATGGATGCCGATCTGTAGGCGGCGGCCAATCATGATTCCAACGACTTGTCGTGATGGAGCGATGAGTGGTAGTCATACGTCGTGGCGTCGGATCGACTGCTCGCGCTGAACCTGAACCTGCTCGTCAGCCTCCGCGCGCTGCTCGACGAGGCCAGCGTGAGCGCCGCGGCGCGCCGGACCGGCGTCACCCAGTCGGCGATGAGTCGCTCCCTCGCGCAGCTCCGCGCGCTGTTCGACGATCCGCTGCTCGTGAGGGTCGGGCGGACGATGGTCCGCACCGCCCGCGCCGAGTCGCTCCGAGGGCCGCTCGACGGGGCGCTGCGCGAGCTCGAGCGGGTGATCCACGCCGGCGCGGCGTTCGCGCCCGCGACCAGCAGCCGACGGTTCGCCCTGATGACCGCCGACTTCGCCACGGTCACCCTGCTCCCGTCCGTCGTGCGGCAGATCGCCGCGGAGGCGGCTGGCGTCGACCTTCAGGTCCGCCCGCTCGATCGAGACGCGCTCCGCGACGGGCTGCGCTCTGGCCAGCTCGACGCGGCGATCGCCGGCCCGCTGTCCGGCGGCGGTCTGAACGCCGAGGTGCTGTTCGAGGACGAGTGGGCCTGCGCGACCTGGACCCGGGCCACCCCCGCGGCGTGGGAGCTCGACGCGTTCGTCGCGCGTCCCCACCTCCTCGTGAGCCCGTTCGGGGGACCGGACAGCGTGGTCGGGCGTGCCCTCGCCGATCGCGGGCGTGCGCGACGGGTCGCGCTCGAGGTGCCGTACTTCCTCGCGGCGGCCGAGCTGCTCGTCGGGAGCGACGCGGTCCTCACCGCGCCGCGGCACGTGCTCGCGCACCTGGCCCGCTCGTGGCCGCTGGAGCTGCGCTCCGCGCCGATCCCGCTCCCGAGGTTCCGGGTGGCCCTGCTGTCGCACCCGCGGATGGCCGGCGACCAGGGGGCGGCCTGGTTCGCGGGCCACGTACGGCGCGCAGCGAGGGACATCCCCGACGTCTGGCCCCCGGCGGGGGTGCCGGCCGGGCGCACGGCCTGACGTCCCGTCGGACGTGCTCCGGGCACCCGGATGGCCAGCGACCACGGATCTGCCTGGTCCGCGCGCCGGTGGACCCCCCAGCGAGGGACACCGAGGTCCAGGGCCCGCGGCGGCAGGGGGTCCTCGAAGTCCCGCCCGAGCGGTCGAGCGGGAATCGCGGAGCGTCTGGACCCCGACGAAGTCCCCGTGGGTGAGCCGCAGGGTACACCCGCGCCGGAGGTGGCGAACGCGGGCGGATCCGGGCGCCCCGGCGCTGCGCGCCGTCGCCCTCCTTCCGGGGTCGCTCCCGCGCTCCGCGCGTCGCTCCGACCTCGCTGCGCTCGGCCCGCCCGCTCCGCTGCGCTCCGCGTCGCCCTCCAGTCCGGCTGGCGCAGCCCGCACCCTCGCCGTGGTCCGTCGCGTGGGCGATCAGCAGTCGTGGAGACCGAGGCGGAGAGCCCGTGCGGGCTCGCCCTGGTGCTGTCCGGGGCCGTCGACGCCGGGCTCGACGCGCTGCGAGCCGCGGTTCGCCTCGCCACCGCGCCGTCCCAGACGGCCACGGCGTCCGCGTTCCTGGCGCTGGTCGCGCCCGATCCCGCCGAGGCGACCGCCGCGCGCGCGGGCCTCGGCAGCCCAGCCCCGCGACGCCTGGCCCGGGCGAGGGCTGGTCGAGCTCGCCGTGTCCGGTCACGCGGCCGACGATCTCCCCGACACCCAGCTCGGGCGGAGGTTGATCGCGACGAGGCCGACCGACGGCGGCGCCGCGGTGTGGGGCCCGACCCCTTCACCCGTGGACTAGCGCGACCACCGGCGCACCAGGGCCCGCTGGTCGT
>JBEBJW010000879.1:0-3794 GCA_040079715.1 Myxococcota bacterium
CACCCCGAGGGCGCTCCGGGGCCCGACCCGCGCAACCTCCCCGAGTCGCCGCGGTACGCCGGCCTCGGCAAGGCCGTCGTGATGCCGCCCCCGGGGTACGACCCCACCAACCCGGCGGCGTTCCGGCGCAAGCAGGAAGCCGAGCGGGCGAACACCACACCCGACAACCGTCGGGGCGGCGCCCGTCGGCGGGTCGAGACCCAGCCGGATCGTCCGGCCGAGCCCCGTCCGGCCCCGAGCAACGCCACCCCGCCCGGTCCGCCGGCGCGTCGGCGTCGCGGCGGCCCTGCGCCCCAGCGGATGATGGAGCGGCCGGTCCGGTCGAAGCGGCGCAAGATGTCTGGCCCGAAGGCGTCGTCGCCTGCTCCGAAGGCCGCCAAGCGCAAGATCAAGGTCGACAACAAGATCTCCGTCGGTCAGCTCGCCCACGAGCTCGGCGTCAAGGCGCCGGTCGTGATCCGCCAGCTGATGGAGCTCGGGATGATGGCCAGCATCACCCAGCTGCTCGATCCCGAGACCGCCGCCCTGGTGGCGACCGAGTTCGAGTACGAGGTCGAGAACGTCGGGTTCCAGGAGCACAACTACCTGGAGAGCGTGCCCGAGGCCGCGGAGGAGGAGGGGGTCCAGCCCCGTCCGCCCGTGGTCACGATCATGGGCCACGTCGACCACGGCAAGACCACCCTGCTCGACACGATCCGGAAGACCCGGGTCGCGGCCGGGGAGGCGGGTGGCATCACCCAGCACATCGGCGCGTACCAGGTCGAGACTGACCGCGGCGTCGTCACGTTCATCGACACCCCGGGTCATGCGGGCCCGCGGCGCCCAGGTGACCGACGTGGTCGTGCTGGTGGTGGCGGCCGACGACGGCGTGCAGCCGCAGACCATCGAGGCGATCAACCACGCCAAGTCGGCCCGCGTCCCGATCGTCGTCGCCGTCAACAAGATGGACAAGCCCGGCGTCACGATGGACCCGATCATGACCCGGCTGTCCGAGCAGGAGCTCGTGCCGGAGCAGTGGGGCGGCGACACGATGTACGTGCCGGTGTCCGCGCTGAAGGCCGAGGGGATCGACGCGCTGCTCGAGGCGATCCTGCTCCAGGCCGAGGTGCTCGGGCTCAAGGCGAACCCGGATCGATTCGCCGAGGGTCTGGTGCTCGAGGCGAAGATGGAGCGCGGGCGCGGCGCGGTGGCGACCGTGCTGGTCCAGAAGGGCACGCTGAAGCGCGGCGATCACGTCGTGCTGGGCTCGGCGTACGGCAAGGTCCGCGCGATCGTCGACGGTCGCGGCGAGAACGTGAAGGAAGCTGGCCCGTCGACTCCGGTCGAGCTGTTCGGGTTGTCCGAGCTGCCCGAGGTCGGCGACTCGGTCCACGCGGTGAAGAGCGAGCAGAACGCCCGCGCCCTCGCCGAACACCGGGCCAACGCCAAGCGCCAGTCCGCGATGGACCTCGTCCGGAAGCCGACGATGGAAGACCTGTTCGCCCGTGCCAACGCCGAGGATCGCGTGGTGTTCCACATGATCCTCAAGGCGGACGTGGGCGGCTCGCTCCAGGCCCTCCGGTCGGCGATCGAGGCGATCCGGGTCGAGGGCGCCGAGGTCCGGATCCTCCAGTCCGCGGTCGGCGACGTGACCGAGTCCGACGTGAACCTGGCCGCCGCGAACGGCGCCCAGATCATCGGGTTCAACGTCAAGCTCGACGCGAAGGCCCGCCAGGCGGCGTCCCAGCTCGGGGTCGAGCCCGAGTTCTACACGATCATCTACGAGGTGCTCGACCGGGTCACCCGCAGCCTGAAGGGCATGCTGGCGCCGGTGTACGAGATGGTCAAGATGGGCCTCGTCGAGGTCCGGGTCCTGTTCAAGATCTCCAAGGCCGGCACCGTGGCGGGCAGCTACGTCACCGAAGGCAAGATCGCGCGGAACAACACCGCGCGGGTCCTGCGCGACGGCACCCAGGTGTGGGAGGGCAAGGTCCACTCGCTGCGTCGGTTCAAGGACGACGTGCGCGAGGTGACCGCCGGTCACGAGTGCGGCGTGAGCCTCGACGGGTTCGAGGAGCTCGCGGTCGGAGACCTGATCGAGGCCTACGCCGAGCAGATCGTCGAGCCCACGTGATCCGGGGCGACGACCGGGTGTCGGTGGGGATCGCGCGGCTCGAAGTCGTGGTCCCCGGCGCCCGGTCGCTCAAGGACCGACGCCAGGTGCTGGTGTCGATCCGAGATCGGATCCTGCACCGGTTCGCGGTGTCGTTCCACGAGGTCGGCACCGGTGATGACGCCCAGCGCCAGACGGTGGTCATCACCACCGCCGGGAACGACGCGAAGTTGATCCGGTCGGTACTCGATCAATGCATCGGGGTCCTCAGAGACCATCCGGTCGCACAGCTCGGGCAAGTCGACGTCGACGTGTTCCGGTGGCATCCTTCCGAGCAGAGCTGGGCTTCGCGGATGATGGCGGAGCTCGGCGGGGCCGCGGAGGACCGGGATGAGTGAGCTCGCGCGTCGACGCAACGCCCGCGACCTGTGGATCTCCCGCGGTCACCTCGCTGCCCTCGCGGTGGGCGCGGTCGCGTTGTCCGCCACCACGTTCGCGATCGGGTTCGCGATCGGCAGGAACCAGCGGCCGTCGGACGCGGTGGTGTCGGGGCCGTTCGTGCCCGACGATCAGCTGGTCGAGCTGCTGGCGCGGGTCGACGCCAACGCTGCCCCGGACGGCGCGACCGAGGAGCTGACGTTCCAGGACACGCTCCGCGGCTCGACGCTCGAGCTGCCGGCTGTACCGGTGGCGCCGGAGCCCACCGGGCGGACGCTCACGACCGGCCCTGGCGTGCACCTCGGCGGGGATCCGCCGCCCGCCGGCGCGTTCACCGTGGTGGTGGAGCGGAGCGCCGACGGCGCTGCGATGCGGGCCCTCCAGGCGAAGCTCGCCGAGGCCGGAGTGACCGCGTGGGTCGGGGCCGAGCTCGTCGACGGGGTGCCCGCGTTCGAGGTCGCCGTCGGGGGGTATCCGACCGCCGAGGCTGCGGCGGCGGTGGTCCCGGTGGTGCGCGCGGCCGGGGGCGCTGGGACCGTCGAACCGATCCGGTGACGCGCGACCGGAGGGCTCAGCCGAACAGCAGCGGCCAGTCTTCCTCGAGGATCAGCGGCAACAGCCCGTCTTCGCGGGTGGCGGTCAACAGGACCGCTGCGGCCCGGCGGACCAGCGGCAGGTCGATCCACCCTTCGTCTGCGCCGCCGAGCTCGGCGTGGAGGTCGGCGACGGCGATCAACAGCCGGTCGACGCCCTGGTCGTCGAGGTGGCCGAAGTCGTGCAGCAGGTGGACCCACCGGGCCGCGCGGCCGGTGAGGCGGACCGATACCCTCACGGCAGGCCTCCGGCGGGTGCGTAACGCCCGCCCGGCAACCGCACCACCTCCCCGGACAGCTCGAGCAGCACCAGTTCGCGCAGGAGCTCGACCGCCGAGCAGCCGCGGATGCTCGCGGCGTCGTCGATCGAGGCGCCGTGCAGGATGGCGGTCAGCCAGTCCGGGTGCCGCTCCTCGGGCGACTTCCCGGTCACGTCGCCGACCAGCGCCTGGGCGCTGCACAGCGGCTGGACCCCCATCGCGAGCAGCCGCGCGGAGCCGCGCCAGCTCTGCGCGTCGAGCGGGCCCGGGACGACGTACAGGTCCCGCTCGCGGCCGAGGTCGATGCCGACGAAGCGCCGCAGCGCGGTGCTGTCCAGCAGCGCGTCCTCGCACGCGGCATCGGCCAGGTTGAACCAGTGCTGCACGAGGTGCATCCGAAGCATGCGCTCC
>JBEBJW010000880.1:0-3790 GCA_040079715.1 Myxococcota bacterium
ATCCCGGACACGGTGGTCGCGAACCGCTGGGCGGCCGACACGACCTCGGTCCGGAGGTTCGGGTCCGCCGGGTCGGCGGTCGCGCCCTGGAACGCGTCGAACAGCCCGTCGACGGCCTGGCGGAGGGACGTGCCGGACGTGGGCTCGAACAGACCCTCGAACGACACCAGGCCCGCGTGCGCGGCCGCGGCGGACGACGCGTCACCGGTGGTGGTGTACAGCCGTCCGAGCGCGAACGGATCGGTCGCGCGGCTGACACCGTCGACGCGGGCGCCCTGGCCGAGCCAGACCGGACCGCGCCGGAGCGGATCGGCCGAGGAGACGTCGATCCGACGTCGGGTGAACCCCGCGGTCGACGCGTTGGACACGTTGTGGGTGGTGGTCTGGATCCCGGCGGACGCGACCGTCAGCCCGGACAGCCCAGCGCCGAGTGTATCGAACAGCGACAATGGAACTCTCCCTCAGCCCAGGCGGCCGGACCGGTCGTACCGCGGGGCGGGTGCAGCGGTGTCGAGGCGCGCGATGCGCCCGAGCACCGTGTTCGCGATGGTGGCGAGGCGCTTCTCGGCCGCAGCCAGGCGGCGGACCTCGCGGGTCAAGTGGGGTTCGGCTTCGGGCAGGCCCTGCTCGGCGAGCGCGACCTGCAGGACGAACAACGCGTCGACCCGACGGTCGTTCAGGATCGTCAGCTCGGCGCCGTTCAGCGTCCGGGCCGCGCCGATCTGCTCCTCCGTCACGTCCGCGAGCCGGCGCACCGCCTCGTGGACCCGGGTCACAGGTCCGCCAGGAACCGGTCGACGGTCGCGTCCAGGTCGATGTCGGACTCGAGCGTGCCGTCGGCGATCGCGGCCTTGGCCCGCGCGACCACCTCGGGGCGGATCTCCGGCCCGCGCCGGATCTCGTCCGCCACCGCCGACACGAACTTCGCGTCGCCGGACAGCGAGACCTGGGCGCCCGGATCGGCCTTCCGCTCGTGGGTCGCGGACGGCCGCGGCTCGGTGGCGACGGGAGCGATCGGCGTGGTCGGTGTCGTCGATTGGATCTTCATGGCGAACCTTCACCCTGGAGGTCTTCTCGGATCACGTTCGCGATCGCTTTAGCCGGGTCGAGCAGGGTCGACGGATCGACCGGGGTGCCGTGGTCCCGGACCTCGAAATGCACGTGCGGACCGGTCGAACGGCCGGTGGAGCCCACGGTGGCGATCGCCTGACCGGCGGCGACGTCCTCGCCCGGAGCGACGGTGATCTGCCGACAGTGCGCGTACCGGGTCTGCAGGCCGTCCCCGTGGTCGACGATCACCAGGTTCCCGTACCCACCCGACGACCCGGCGAACGAGACTTTCCCAGCCCGGACCGCCTGGATCGTCGATCCCTCCGGGGCGGCGAGGTCGATCCCGTGGTGGGCCCGGACCGTGTGGTCGATCGGGTCGTTCCGGAGCCCGAACCTGGAGGTCACCCGGGCGTGCCCGACCGGCATCGCCGTCGGTTTCGCGGGGGTATCCCCGGTCCCGCCGAGGCGCTCGGTCATCGCCCGCTCGATCTCGTCGGCGAGCCCGAGCCCGCCCGACCGGACGAGGTCCTCGGCGAGCGCGTCGCCGATCATCGACGTGAACGTGCCGAGCTCGCTGTTCTCGTCCATCCCCGGCAGCGGGAGGTGGTCGATCAGCTGGCGGATCAGCATCGCCTCGAACTGCTCCGCGGCCTCGCGGACGTTCTTCGGGCGCTCGGCCGGGCCGAGGTCGGCGGCGGAGCTCGCGTACGACGCGAGGGACGACGCGGGGTCGACGGCCATCAGATCGCCACCAGCTCGGCGTGGAGCGCGCCCGCGGACTGGATCGCCTGCAGGATCACGATCAGGTCCCGCGGGGTGACGCCCATCTTGTTCAGCGCGGCGACCACGTCGCCGATCGACACGCCCTCGACCAGCACGAGCTGGCCGTTCTCTTCCTTCGCGTTCACGTCGGCGCGCGGGACCACCGTCGTCTCGCCGCGGGCGAGCGGGTTCGGCTGGCTGACCTCGTCCTGGCGGCGGACCTCGATCGTCAGCCCGCCGTGCGCGACCGCGACCGCGGACACCCGCACGTCGGCGCCCATCACGACCGTGCCGGTGCGCTCGGACACCACCACCCGTGCCGGCGAGTCGACCGCGAAGTCGACGTTCTCGATCAGGGTGGCGAAGTCCGGGAACCGGCCCTCGTAGTCGGACGGGACCGCGATCGCGATCGTCGACGACGACTTCGCGGTCGCCACGTCGTCGCCGATCGCGGTGTCGATCGCCTCGGCGAGCCGGCTCGCGGTGGTGAAGTCCGGCCGCGACAGGGTGAACTCGACCGTCTCCATCGACCCGAGGTCCGGGGCCGACGCGACCTCGCGCTCGACCACCCCGCCGTTCGGGGCCTGCCCGACGGTCGGGCTGTTCTTCCGCTCGCCCGAGCCGCCGGACTCGATCTGGTACCCGCCGACCACCAGTGGCCCCTCCGCGACGGCGTACACGTTGCCGTCGGGGCCCATCAGCGGGCTCAGCAGGAGGTAGCCGCCCTCGAGCGAGGTCGCGTCGCCGGTCGAGGCGACGTTCACGTCGATCCGCGAGCCGGTGCGCTGGTCCGGGCCGAGGCGGGCGCTCACCATCACCAGCGCCACGTTCCGGGCGGTGATGTCGTCGATCTGCAGGCTCACCCCGAGGCCCTGGAGCCGCGACGCGAGCGCGCGGATCGCGGCCTGGTTCCGGGTGCTGTCGCCGGTCCGCTTCAGCCCGACCACGAGGCCGGCGCCGGTCAGCGGGTTGTCGCGCACCCCGTGGAACTGGCCGATGTCCTTGGCGCGGACCGCCCAGGCGTCGGTCGACCCGAACGCGAGCAGGCTCAGCAGCAGCCTCACGCCCACCTCCCGCCGGTCCTTCGGACCACCCCGGCCCGACTTGAGCGCGGCGGCGGTTACGCGGCGGTCGCCGCCTCCCGGTGGCGGACCGGGACCATCCGGCCGTCGACCTGGATCAGCCGACACTCCCGGGCGAACCCGAGGCCGGCCTTGGTCATCGGGTACACCCGCCCGACCGCGAGCCCGAGCGACAGATCGACCACCCCTGCGTCGCCCCACGCGGCCTTGACCGCGTCGCGGGCGGGGTCCTCGTCGGGATCCCGGACCGCGACCGCGGCGGCGAACCGGTACCCGAGCGCGGTGTCGGCCGACATCCGGGCCGGATCCCGCGCGAGCACCGCCTCGATCTGGGCCGCGGGGACGCCGGCCTCGCGGGCCATGTTCACCACGAGCTGGGTGCACGGCCCGCAGTCCTCGGTCATCGCGCCGACGAGCTTCGCCGCGAACCACGCGTCGCGCGGGGCGGCCGACCGGTGGCTCGCCGGGAGGTTCACCAGCGCGAACTTCAGCAGCGCCGACGGCGAGGTGTCGAGCAGGTAGTACATCGACGCCACGTCGTAGTCGTACCGATCCGAGAACGCCTTCAGGATCCGGCGGACGAGGGCATGCCGCGGCGGCCCGTCCGGGATCGTCGCGACCACCGCCAGCGCCGCCGGCAGCACCACCGACAGCGCGTCCGACCAGTGGTGCGGATCGACCAGGTGCAGCCCGGCGTGCACCGCGAGGAACGCCGATCCCACCGCCGCCGCCGGCCACCACGCCGGCCGCCAGCCCCGGAGCAGCAGGCCGGTCCCGGCCGCCAGGTACGCAGCGCCCACGTCCTGGACGAAGTGCGGCGCGAACGGCCCGTTGTCGCCCGGCAGCGCCGCGAACCACCGCCCCGGCGCCGCCAGCATCGCGACCCCGTTCCCGAC
>JBEBJW010000881.1:0-3788 GCA_040079715.1 Myxococcota bacterium
CCCCCACCCCTCCCCGCTGGGGAGGGGAGCGAAGTTGCCATTCAGATCCGCTTCGGGCGAGCAATTCGCGTTCGAATTCGCGTTCGATCTCGATCTCGATCTCGATCTCGCGTTTCGAACTCGCGTTCGAATTCGAATTTTCGAGGTCGATCGCGAGGTCCGAGGTCGGAGGTCGACGGGATGCGGTGCGGTTTGCTGGCTCGGTGGCGGACGACGGGACGCCACCCGGAGCTCCGCGCCGGCGGCTCGACCTGTGGATCCCCAGACCCAGCCTCGGGTCGAGCGCGCCGCGACCCGCGTCGCGAGCTCGGTTCGGTGCAACGCCGCGAAGCCGATCCCGGATTCCGTCGGAGGCCTCGGCCGAGGATTGTCGAGCTTCGACGAGGTCGAACCTGATCCGCTCCCTAGAGCTGCTCTGCGAGGTACGCGGGCGCGCCGAGCTCGCGGATCAGCCGGAGCTGGGTCTCGATCCAGTCGAGGTGCTCCTCCTCGCTGACCAGGATCTCCGCCAGCAGCTCGCGGGTGCCGTTGTCGCCCTCGGCCACGCACAGCGCGATCGCCGCGTTCAGCCGCGGGATCGCGTCCTGCTCGAGCGCGAGGTCCGACTCGAACACCTCGGTCGGGTTCTCGCCGATCCGGATCCGGCCGAGCTTCTGGACGTTCGGGATCCCGTCCAGGTACAGGATCCGCTCGATCAGCTCGTCCGCGTGCTTCATCTCGTCGATCGACTCGGACCGCACCTTCGACGCGAGCTTGCCGTAGCCCCAGTTCCCGAACAGCTTCGCGTGCAGGAAGTACTGGTTGATCGCGGTCAGCTCCGCGCACAGAATGTCGTTCAGCGCCGCGATCACGTTCGGACCTGCCTTCACCGCCATCGTCCCCCTCCGAGGACCGCACCGTAGCTCACTTGGCGGCCAGCGTCAGCCGCGCCTCGTCCGCGGCCTCCGTCCGATCGGCGGCGCGGACGATCGCCGCCACGTCCCGGAGGCACGATCCGCAGCAGGTGCCGGCCCCCGTCGCGCGCGCCACCTCGCGCACCGACCGCGCTCCGTCCGCCACGACCCGCCGAATCACCCGGTCCGACACCGCCCGACACGAGCACAGGATCACGCCGGCCCTCCGCTTTGAAAATGATAACCGTTTTCAGTTGGAGATCCACCCCCTCCCCCGGGCCAGCCGGGCGGTCCGGCGACGGGCGGCGTGATAAACCGCGATTCCCCGCTGTGAACACGCCCGGACCGGGCCCGGTCTCCGATCGGGTTCCCGGGAGGGTGACACGAACCCCACCGCCCGGTGTCCGAGTACCGAACCCCGGACGCCGAGGAGCCATGGGCGTCGACCTGCGAGACTGGTACCAGCAGTACGGCCCGATGGTCCACCGTCGGTGCCGGGGACTGCTGCGCGACGACGAGGAGGCCCGAGAGGCGATGCAGGACGTGTTCGTCGAGGTGTTGCGCCGAGGAGAGACGCTGCGGGTCGAGGCCCCGTCGTCGTTCCTGTACCGCACCGCGACCAACGTGTGCCTGAACCGCCTGCGGTCGAAGCGGCGCAAGCCGGCCGACGCCGACACGGACCTGCTCGACCGGATCGCGACCGCCCCCGTGGCGGAGGAGCGTTCGATGGTCGCTGGGCTGCTGGACCGGATCTTCGCGCGGGAGCAATCCTCGACGCGCGAGATGGCGGTGATGCACCTGGTGGACGGGATGACGCTCGAGCAGGTCGCCGCCGAGACGGGCTTGTCGGTGTCCGGAGTGCGCAAACGGCTGCGGGTGCTCAAGGAGCACGTGGCCGAGCTCCAGGAGGTCTCATGACCCGGATCCCGGGATTGGTGGTGGAGAAGGTGCACCTCGGGGTGGCGACGCCGACCGAGCGCGCCTCGGTGCTGGCGGACCCGGAGGCGCGGGCCCGGCTCGCGGCGCTCCCGGCGGACGACGCGGCGTTCTTCGCCGCGATGCCGGTGGAGGAAGAGCTCCGCCGGATCGAGGGCAAGCGTCGGATCGCCGCCGCGGCGCAGGCGCAGGCCGGGCCGCAGCGGGGTCGGAACCGCGCGACCCTCGCGTCGATCGCGCTCGCGCCTGCCCTCGCGGTGATGCTCGCGGTCGCGTGGGGCTCGATCCCGGGTCAGCCCGACGGGATCCGGATCGGGCCCGATCCCGCGTCCCCCGGACCCACCACGGCCAAGGGGTCGGACGTGTCCGCCCCGCGGCTCCGGGTGTACCGGCAGAGCGCGGCCGGCGCCGAGCGGCTCGGGGCCGGAGCGGTGGCCCGCGAGGGCGACGTCCTGCAGCTCGGGGTCGCGGCCCTCGGCGAGGATCACGCGGTGGTCGTGTCGGTCGACGGGCGCGGCACCGTGACCCTGCACTGGCCGCCGTCCCCGACCCAGCCGACCGCGATCGGGCGGGGCGAGAACCGCGTCCCGCAGGGGTACGCCCTCGACGACGCGCCCGAGTTCGAGCGGTTCTTCCTCGTCAGCACCGGCACCGCCGAGGCGGACGTGAGCACCGTGGTCCACGCCGCCGAGGCGCTCGCCGCCCAGGGCGAGGCCCGGACCGCCGACCTGTCCGTCCCCCGCGACTACGTCCAGAGCTCGTTCCTCGTCCGCAAGGAGGCGCGGTGATGCCCGCCATCGTGGTGACCCTCGCCCTCGCCCTGTCCTCGCCCGCCCACGCCCAGCAGGAGCTGCAGCGGTACGCCCTGCTCGTCGGCGACAACGACGGGGGCCCGTCCCGGGTCCAGCTCCGGTACGCCCACGACGACGCGGCCGAGATGGCGTCCGTGCTGACCGAGCTCGGCGGCGTCCGCGACGACCAGCAGCAGCTCCTGCTCGATCCGACCGCCGCGTCGCTCGACGCCGCGTTCGCCGACCTCGCGGCGAAGCTCGCCGACGGCGCCGGGGCCCGCGCCGAGTTCGTGTTCTACTACTCGGGCCACAGCGACGAGCAGGGCCTGCTCCTCGGCGACGAGCGGTACGAGTACCGCGCGCTCCGGGCCCGGCTCGAGGGGATGCCCGCGCGGGTCCGGATCGCGATCCTCGACTCGTGCGCGTCCGGCGCGTTGATCCTCGAGAAGGGCGGCAAGCCGGTCGAGCCGTTCCTGGTGGACGAGTCGACCCAGGTCGGCGGCCTCGCGTACCTCACGTCGAGCTCGGCGGACGAGGCGGCGCAGGAGGCCGAGCGAATCGGCGGGTCGTTCTTCACCCACTACCTCGCGTCCGGGCTCCGCGGCGCGGCCGACAGCTCCGGCGACGGGCGGGTGACCCTGTACGAGGCATACTCGTACGCCCACCAGGAGACGCTCGAGCACACCGAGACGACCCAGAACGGGCCCCAGCACGCCTGGTACAGCAACCGGCTGTCCGGCACCGGCGAGCTCGTGCTGACCGATCTCGCGCTGACCAGCGCCTCGCTCGTGCTCGACGAGGCGCTCGACGGCCGGGCGCTGATCCGCGACGCCGACGGCAACCTGGTGGTCGAGCTGCAGAAGGTCGCGGGCCGGCCGATCGAGCTCGGGCTGGCCGAGGGGCACTACTCGGTGACGCTGCTGAGCGGCCCGGAGTCGTACGGCGAAGCGCAGGTCGAGCTCACCACCGGGGCCTCGACCCTGGTCCAGGCGAACGAGCTCGTGTGGCAGGCGTCGGAGGTCGCGGTCGCCCGCGGGAACCTGCCGCCGGGCGCGGTCCCGCCCGTGGTCATGCCGCCGATCGCAGTCGTGGCGCCGGTCGAGCCGCCGCTCGACGACAACTGGTTCCGGTTCGTGGTGGCGCCCGGGATGCCGGCGGCGGCTCGACC
>JBEBJW010000882.1:0-3787 GCA_040079715.1 Myxococcota bacterium
ATGGATCCCCGGCGGACCCGGCCGGCGGGGGGTGCCGGGACGAACCGCGCGGTCGACGAGCGGCTCGCGTTGCCGGCCGGGGAGGACACCGTCCACTACCGGTCGGACGACAGCCACGCGTACGGCTCGTGGAACGCCGATCCTCCCGACGATCCCGAGGCGTGGGGGGTCACGGTGTCCGTCCCGTAGCGTCCGCCGCGTGTGTCGATTCGCACGATCGCCGGTGGGACCTCGCACGGAGGGTGGACGTGGAGCCGCGCGCGACCGGCGGCGGTACCCGGGTCCGGCCGGTCGTTCGCCGATTCGGCGAGGCTGAGTTCGTGGTTGACGTTATGGCACGAGCGGTGCACTCGGACCGACCATGACCACCCCGACGGCCACCACCCCTCAGACGCTCGACCGGATCCATCGCGAACTCCCCGGCTACCAGGCGGCGATCTCCGGTCCGCTCGACGAAGACCGGTTCGAGGTCCACGGCATCCCGGGCCACGACCTCGCCCCGCTCGCGCCGACGCTCCGAGCGCTCGCGCTGCAATGGTCCGTCCTGTACGACGGCCTCGGCGGGGCGTACGACTTCGGCAGCAACGACGAGGTGCTGATCTCCGCCAGCCGCGGGTTCGTCCTGCTGCGGGTCGATCACCCGCGCCGCCGGTACCTCGCGGTCCAGATCTCGTCGAGCGGCAACGTCGGCTACCTCCGGTTCCGGATGCGCCAGTGGCTGAAGGAGCTGGCCCGATGAGCGCGGGATCGCTGCTCGACGGACTGGGCGAGATCGACCCGACCCGACCGGTCCGGCTGTTCGACCGCGACGGCCACACGGTGTGGTGGGTGGGCAGCCAGGAGGACAGCCCGTTCCGGTGCAACGTGTACCTGCTGGTCGACGGGGACGTCCGCGTGCTGTTCGATCCCGGCAGCACCACCCACCACTTCGCGCAGGTCCGGGACCGGGTGGCGCAGGTCGTCGACCCCGCGTCGGTCACCCACCTGGTCCTCCACCACCAGGACCCGGACCTGTGCGACTCCATCCCGTCGTGGATCGCGCTCGTGGGCCGCCCGACGCTGGTCTGCACCCCGCGGACCCGCCTGCTGCTCCCGTACTACGGGTTCGCCGACGAGGACGTGGACTGGCTCGACGTGTCGCCGCTGGACGCGACGGTCCTGCCGCTCCCGTCCGGGCGGGAGCTCGCGTTCTTGACGAGCCCGTTCCTGCACTTCCCGGAGGCGATGGTCACCTGGGACGAGGCGAGCCGGTTCCTGCTGTCGAGCGACATCGGCGCGGCGATCGAGGCCGACTGGCGGCTGGTCGCGCGGGACGTCGAGGCGCACTGGCAGGCGATGGTGCCGTTCCACGTGTTCTACATGGCGAACAACCGGGCGCTCCGCGGGTTCGTCGACAAGGTCGAGCCGTTCCCGATCGACGCGATGCTGCCCCAACACGGATCGATCCTGCCGGAGCCGCTGGTGCGGCCGATCCTCGCCCGGTTGCGCGAGCTGCCGTGCGGGATCGACCTGTTGTACCCGCCGAGCCAGGCCGAGCGGCTGCTCGCCCGTTGACCCGTCCGGACCCTCCGGCGGGGCTCCACGGTTCATGATTCGAATCCACGAATCGTAGCGGTCGAGAACGGCGATCCGGATCCGGGCCTCCGTTGACCGCGGTACGCCCCTTGCTATCCTCCGCGTCCGAGGGCGGACCCGATGTGGTGGATTGCGGTGGGAGCGCTGGCCGGCACGGTCCAGCCCGAGTCGATCTCAATGCCGGGCGCCGGCCGTCACCCGGCGGTGTTCACCGTCGACCGGTTCGGTCGGTACGCGATCATGGCCCGCTCGCCCGCGGGGACCGCGATCCAGGTGGTCGACGCGATGACCGGCCCGGGCGAGACCGACGGGTACGTCGGCGAGCGGGACGGGCGGATCGACCTGTTCCTGGATCGCGGCCGGGTGCAGGTCGTGGCCACCGGCGCCGACGGCGCGACCGCCCCGGCGGAGCTGCGGGTGGTGCCGTTCGCCGAGCCGACCGACGCCCCGCGGCGGCTGGTCGCGGGCCAGCGGGTCGAGGGGACGCTCCGGGACCTCGAGGTCCAGCGGTGGTGGATCGAGGTCCCGACGGCCGGCCGGGTCGCGGTCGAGGCGAGCGGGCGGCACCTCGGCGAGCTGCGGCTGTGGCGAGACGGGAGCTGGCTGGTCGACGCCGACCCGCGGTGCGCGGCCGGAGGGGGCTCGACCGGGACCCCGGAACCGGACGTGACGCCTGGGCACCCGTGGACCCGCTGTCGGCTCGTGACCCGGGTCGAGCCCGGCCTGTACCTGCTCGCCGCCTACGGGGCGCCGGGGGCGGCGTGGGCGGAGGCGAGCGACGCAGCCCCGCTCGAGGTCCGGCTCGACGTCCCGCGCCTCGGATCCGCCGGGCGGCTCGCGGGGACCCTACCGGCGTCGGGGATCCAGCGGTGGTCGGTGCCGGCGGGCCCGACCGCGTTCCAGCTGTCCCTGCCGGACACGGCGCCGGCGTTGCTCGAGGTCGCGCCGGACCGCGGAGATCCGTACGCGGCGGGGACCTCGGCGGCGATCGTCGAGGCGTCGCGGCGGCCGATCGCGGCGGTGACCGTCGGCGGCGACGGGAATCGGGTGGTGACGGTCCGCGGCGCGCCGGGGCAGCCGTTCACCCTGACCTGGTTCGCGCCGGCCGAGCGCCTGCGCCTGTCCGAGCCCGGGACGTGGTTCGTGTCGTCGGTCCGCCCGGGCGATCCGGCGGACACCGCCGATCCGACCGCGGTCCTGTACCGCTCGACCGCGACCGGCGCGGCGATCCGCGCGGCGGCCCAGGGCGTCCCGCTCGATCACACCCACCGGTACGAGCGGACGTTCAACCTCGCCCAGCCGGTGAAGCTCCTGCTCGACGTGACCGTGGCGGGGCCGTACGTCGCGTGGGCCACCGGGACCGCGGCTCAGCTCCGGATCCAGCCGTACCTGACGACCCGGCCGACGGGGTACCAGGAGCCGAAGCTCGCCGCCGAGGTCAACATCGACCTCGACGTGGGCCTGTACGTGCTCGAGCTCGTCCCGACCGAGCCCGGGATCGCGACGCTGTCGATCGGGCACGACTCGTGGGCGTCGCGGGCGAAGCGGGCGATCGGCCAGGGTCCCCCCGCGGTCTCGGTGCGGCCCGAGCTCCAGTTCCCGGCGGTGACGATCGAGCAGGGCGCGCCCCTGGACCTGGTGGTGGTCGGGCCGGGGGGTGAGAAGGCCGGGCTCGTCGCCCGGAAGCTCCCGCTCGACCCCGCGGATCCGCTCCCGGTGACCGTGATGCCCGGGGAGACGCTGACGATCCCGATCGCGGCGAAGTCCGCGGGCACGCTCGTCGCGCCCGGGCTCGGGCTGACGATCGACGGGGCGTCCGGGGCCGCGGTGACGCCGGGCGCCCACCAGGTGCTGGTCCGGAACGCTGGCGGGGCGCCGGTCGTGACCGCGATCGGGCTCGCGCCGGAGGTGGCGACGCCGGCGCGGCCGCTCCCGGCGATGGATCCGGGCAAGCTCGCGGCGCTCCCGGAGTTCCCCCCGCTCGGGCCCGATCGGCCGTGGTTCCTCGACCTCGACGCGGACGGTCAGGCGGTCGCGCAGCTCACCGTGGCCGAGCCGGGGCTGTACGTGGTCGAGTCGACCGGGCTGCTCGCGACCCGCGGCGCGATCCGGACCCGCACCCGCACGAGCCTGGCCGAGGCGACCGCGAACGGGGTCGGGCGGAACTTCGCGGTCGCCGGGTACCTCGGCTCGGGCGAGTACCAGGTGACGG
>JBEBJW010000883.1:0-3786 GCA_040079715.1 Myxococcota bacterium
ACCCGGGTGCCATTGATCGAACGTTCGTGCTATCACCAGAGTCGGACGTCGCCATCGCGCACCACCCACGGTTCGGGGTTCAGGGAGCGGCGATCGACCCGAGCAGGCGCGCGAACGCGACCCTCGCCCGATCGACCCCGCGGTCGTCGCCGCACAGCCGGACGAGATCGTGCGCGGCGAGCACGAACCCGTGGATCTCGAACGCGACCTGCTCGGGGTCGGCGTCGGTCCGGAACTTCCCGTCGGCCTGGCCGGAGCGGACCATCTGGGCCATCGACTCGAGCAGGTCTCGGGTGTGCGCGGTCAGCCGATCGCGGACCGGGCCCGGGCGGTCGTCGAGCTCGACGCTCGCCGCCACGAACAGGCACCCGCCGGCGTCCGGCTCGTCGAACGCCCAGCCGAGCCACCGGTCGAGCAGCGTGGTCAACCGGGCGGCCCCGCGCGGGCGGCTCAGCGCCGGGCGGATCACCGCGTCGACGAACCGGGCGGCCTCGTGGTCGAGGATCGCGAGCTGGAGCGCCTCCTTCGACCCGAAGTGTGCGAACAGCCCGCTCTTCGACAGGCCGAGATCGAGCGCGAGCTGACCGATCGTCACCCCCTCGAGGCCGACCACCCGCGCGAGCCGGGTGGCCCGGTCCACGATCTCGCTCTTCGTCGCCTGGCCGCGGTTGGTCATGGACCCACAATAGCACGACCGTTCGGTCAGGCAACCCCACGGACCGCGATCGGCTCGGTCACGTCGTCCTCGTCGAGGTCCGGGGGCGAGATCCGATATTCGACGGCCTCCAACAGCCACTCGCGGAACACCGGGTCCGCGAGATCCCACCCCTCCGGGAGCCACGGCACCGCGCCCAGGCGCGCTCGCGCCTCGTCGTCGCGACCGCCGACCAGCGCGCGGAACACCGCCCTGAGGGTCCGGGCGCCGAGCCGACCGGCGATCGCGAACGCGAGACGTCGAGGATCCTGCAGCATCCGCCCTCCGGGTCACCCGGGAGCTACGCCGCCCTGCGTCCGTCGGATCACCGACCGGTCAACCCGAGAACCGCGCGTGGAGCCGCGGGTAGGTCGCGGCCATGAACGCGTCGTCGTCGAAGTCGCCGTCGAACGTGGGGTCCGACGCGTCGATCCGCGCGGACACGTCGCCCATCTCCGACCCCGTGAGGTCCTCGTACACCTGGCGCGCGACGTACCACAGCCCCTCGAGCTCGACGTCGCCGCCGTCCTCGAGGCCGGGCGCCGCGGCGAGGGAGTCCGGGTCCGCCAGCGCCGCCTCGTACACCCGGCGCCCCTGCGCGATCAGCCAGCCCCGGAATTCACCTTCGCCCCGGACTTCGTCGGGCGAAGCTGAATTATGTTCACCCCACCCTAGCCCTCCCCAGGGAGGGAATTCCAGCGGGTTCCCGACCTCGAGGTGGAGGACTGGACCGTCTGAGCGCGGCGGGGCGCTACGTCGCGTCGCGGACCTTGGTGGTGAACAGCCACGCCACCCCGATCGACGCGATGTACAGGATCGTCAGCGGGATCGCGAGCAGCGTCTGCGACAGGATGTCCGGCGGGGTGATGATCGCCGCCACGATGAAGATCCCGACGAGCGAGTACCGGAACGCCGACACCATGTCGCGGTGGTCCACGAGGCCCATCCGCGCCAGGAAGAACACCGCGATCGGGAGCTGGAAGCACACCCCGAACGCGACGAGCATCTTCAGGATGCCCCACAGGTACCCTTCGATCGACAGGTTGACCGAGGCCGGCACCACCTGGAAGAAGAACGGGAACGCGACCGGGAAGATGACGTAGTAGCAAAACGCTGCGCCGCCGATGAACAGGGCGCTCGACGAGAACGCGAGCGGCGCCACCATCCGTCGCTCGGTCTGGTACAGGCCCGGCGCCACGAACGCCCACAGCTGGTACGCGATCACCGGCGACGAGATCGTGAGCGCGCCGAACATCGCGGCGTGCAACCACACCGTCATGCCCTCGAACGGCGAGTTGACGATCGACAGGCCGCCCTCGATGTTGTTCGCGGCGAGCGAGGCGTACAACGGCGCGGTGATGAACGCGAGGATCTCGTCGACGAACACCATCGAGATGCAGAACCCCACGATCCCGGCCGCGATCGCGTACATCAGCCGGTTGCGGAGCTCCCTGAGGTGGTCCATCAGCGGCATCCGGTACTGCTCGACCTCGTCGAGCGGCTCGTCGTCCGGCTGATTCGGCACCTGGCTCATCGGGAGCCTCCGGTCTCGGCGATCTCGGTCGCCGGTTCGTGGATCGCGCGCTCGCCAGGCCCGGTCGAGCCAGGCCCGGTCGAGCCAGGCCCGGTCGAGCCAGGCCCGGACGAGACGTGGGCGTGCGCGCCCGGATGCGGCGAATCCGGCGCGATGTCGTTCGCGACCACCGCTCCCTCGGCCGGCGCAGCCTCGGTGGCGCTCGGCGCGGTGGCCTCGGCGTCCGGCTGGACCGCGCCGCCGACCTGCTCCTGGGCCCGCTTGCGCGCCTCCTGCGCCACCTTCCGCCGCTCCTGGAGCTGGCGGTACCGATCGGCCGCGTCCTGGCGATCCGCCTCGAGCACGAACGCGCGCCGCAGATCGTCGGCCGCGCGGCGGAGCTGGCCGTACCACCGACCGAGCTGGCGCATGACCACCGGCAGCCGCTCCGGGCCGACGACGACCAGGGCGACCGCCGCGATCAGCACCATCTCACCCACCCCGAGCCCGAGCATGGGTCCTCCGCCCAGGGAGCCTAACCCGCCCGACGCGTGGACATCGGCGCGAACCGGCAGCTACAGTCCGCGGACGGGGAAGGGGAGGGGACCACGATCGGGCTCGCGCTCGTCGGAACGGCACTGGCGGCGGACGTTCCGACCGCTCCGCGCGGCTGTCGATCGCCCGCCCGCGCGGCGCCACGACCCCCGGTCGACGGTGCCACCGCCGTCGACTCCGCGGTGCATCCGATCCGGCTGTGGTTCGATCCGACCCACGCCCACAGCGTGGAGATCGCGCCGCTGGTCCTCGCGACGGTCGAGCGCGCGTGGGACGTCCAGGTCGACCAGCTCGGGTTCCGCCCGCCGGTCCTGCCGGACGCCGCCGACGGGCCGTCGTTCGACGTGTACCTCGTCGACTACCAGCCGTTCGCCGCGTTCGTGACCGCCGACGGCTACGCGACGGACCCGGTCGCCGGCGACGGGTACAACGCCGCGTCGTCGTTCATGGTGGTCGATCGCGAGCTGCCCGACGTCGCGGTCCCGGCGTTCCTGTCGCACGAGTTCAACCACGCCTGCCAGTACGCGACCGACTGGTCCGAGTCGACCTTGCCGCTGTGGGAAGCGACCGCCACCGCCGCGCAGGACTGGACCCTCGACGACGACGGCCACTGGGCGTACGACGTGCCGTCGTTCCAGGAGGTGCCGTGGGCGCCGGTCCTGACCGGTGACAGCTACACGATCTGGCCGCAGTCGGGCCTCGGCTACACCTACGAGTACGGGGCGGCGCTGTGGGTCCAGTTCCTCGACCGGAGCTCGGCGGTGCCGGGGACGGCGGGGGCGGCCCTGTGGGAGGCGGCAGCGAACGACGGACCGGACCCCGAGCCCGACGTGGTCGACGCGTTCGCCGAGGTCGCCGGTGGCACGCTCGGCGAGGCGCTGAACGCGTTCGCGGTGGTCCGGTTCCTGACCGGCGACGACTGGGATGCCCGCGGGCTCGCCGCCGCGGCCGGGTGGACCGCCGCGTACGCCGTCCCCGCCGCGCCCCTCGCCGGCGACGCGCTGCCGCTCGCCGGGTACGCGTT
>JBEBJW010000884.1:0-3785 GCA_040079715.1 Myxococcota bacterium
GAGCTACCGCCCGCAGCCGCTACGGCTACGGGTGCTGCAGCCGGAGGCGCGGACCGACCGGCACGATCCCCGACGGGTTCAGGTTCCGGTGGCTGCCGTAGTAGTGCTGCTTGATCTCCGCGAAGTCCGTGGTCCGTCCGAACGCCGGGATCGCGTACAATCGCTCGAGGTACCGCTGGAGCACGGGATCTTCCTCGATTCGGTTCCGGTTGCACTTGAAGTGCCCGAAGTACACCGCGTCGAACCGGACCAGCGTCACGTACAGCCGGAGGTCGGCCTCGGTGAGCTGGTCGCCGACCAGGAACGCTCGGTCGCGGAGCCGCTCGGACAGCGCGTCGAGCGCCTGGAACAGCGCGGCGAACGCGGCCTCGTACGCCCGCTGGGTCCGGGCGAACCCGCAGGCGTACACGCCGTTGTTCACCGCGTCGTACATCCGGCCGTTGATCGCGTCGAGCTCGGCCGCGAGCGGCTCCGGGCGGAGCGACGGCCCCGAGCCGACCGCGTCGAACAGCCGGACGATGTCTTCGCTCTCGTTGCACACGATCGTGTTCGTCGCGCGATCCCACAGGATCGGCACCGTGACCCGCCCCGAGTACCCGGGGGCGGCGCGGGTGTACAGCTCGTGGGCGTAGCTCGCCCCGAACAGCGGATCCGGCCGATCCGCGGTGAACCGCCACCCGCCCTCGCGCATCAGCGGGTCGACGAACGACACGCTGACCACGTCCTCGAGGCCCTTCAGCGCCCGCGCGATCGCGGTGCGGTGGCACCACGGGCACGCGTGGGCCAACACCAGGTGGTTCCGCCCGGGGTCCGGGACGAACGGCGCCTCCGGCCGGCGACGGAACCGCGCCGCGTCCCGCTGGAATCGCCCGTCGGCGTCCGCAGACCAGTGTTCGTCGTCGACCCAGGTGCCGTCGCGGAGGTAGCCCACGGTGAGATGGTATCTCCCCGGCCGGGCGCCGGTGGGCCCAACAGGTGGTCTCAGAAGGTGAGCGTGACCGTGCCGTACGCCGTGCGCGACGGGACCCCGATCACGAGCTCCACGACGTTGTTGTTGTTGTACGGCTGCGAGAGGTAGATCGCGTCGTCGAGCCACCCGCCGATCCCGCTGCCCCAGTCCATCCCGTGGCCGTACTTGTTGAAGTCCATGTCGACGAACGTCGACACCTGGCCGGACGTCGACACCCGGTACAGCGCGTTCGTCCCGTAGTCCGCGACGTACAGGTTGCCGCACACGTCCACCCCGAGGGTGTCGTGGTACGCGCCGGTGCCGACGCCGGTGGCGAACACCGCCGGGGGCCCGAGCGGATCGAGGTTCGCGTCGAGGTCGACCACGTAGACCGCGCCGTTCGTGCCACCCAAGGTGCCGATGTACAGCTTGGTGGAGTCCGGGCTGAAGTTCAGCACCCGCGGGCTCAGGTCCGGCCGCTGGACGATCTCCTCCTTGTCGCCCGTCGCGGGGTCGATCCGGACGATCGCCCGGTAGTTCGCGACGTACACCATCCCGTCCGACCCGACGATCACCCCGTACGCCCCCACGTCGGTCGCGAGCACCGAGGTGCCGCCGGCCGGCGTGACCCGGATCAGGCTCCCGGTCGAGTCCATCGCCACGACGAGATCGCCGTCCGGCAGCCAGTCCATCCCCTGGACCGTGCCCATCCCGGGGACGAACAGCGCCGAGGAGCCGTCGTGCGCGACCTTGATCAGGTTGTCGTCGTCGCTGCCGATGATGTTCCCGTCGAGATCGAACGCCACGTCGTGGTAGCCGCGCGGGGCGGACAGCTGGGTGACGAGCGTGGGATTGGCCGGGAGCGTGGCGCAGTCGATCACCTCGAGCGCGGGCGCGGTGTCGGCGGTCGCGCCGGTGGTGCCGCTCGACGACGACGGGCCGGTGTCGACGTCCGCGTCGCTGTCGGCGTCGGCGTCGGTGTCCGCGTCTCCCTCGGTGTCGGTCGGGGGCGGAGGTTCCTCGGTCTTCTTGCAGCCGACGACGAGCGCGAGGACGAGCGCGAGGGCGCGGTACGACACGGTGGACATGAAGCACTCCGCTGGGGATCCTAGTCACAATCACCGATCGGACGGACGGTCGTCACCGGTTCGACACCGATGGTATGCGGTGGGGATGGTCGTCGGATGGATCGCGATCGCCGCCGGGTGCGGCGCGGACGCCGGGAGCGCGATCCGGGTCGCGGTCGACGGCGCCCCGACGGTGACGATCCAGGTCGGTCCGACGGTGGCGGCGGCGGGCGATCCGCGGTTCCACGGGGACGCGGCCCGGTACCGCGGCGAGGAGGACCCGTGGCGGTGGACCGAGGACCAGCGGATCGCCGCCGCGGCCCACGATCTGGCGGACCTGGTGGCGCGGATCGCGTGCGACGGGCGGTGCGCGGTCCCAGTACAGGGAGCGGGCGCGGACGCGGCCGGACCGGACCCGCGCGACGACCGGGCGGTGATCCGCGTCGGGCTGCCGAGCGACTTCGGGCTGCCCTCCCCGTTCGCGTCGGTCGGGCCGTTCACCCGCGAGCAGCACCGCCGATCCCTCGGTCCGCGCGGGGTCGACCTGCTCGGCGCCGCCGCCGCCGGGGTCGAGGACGCGGTGTGGGACCTGGCGCGGGACCTCGGCTACCGGTGGTACCTGCCGACGCCGGCGTGGGAGATCGTGCCGCGTGCGCCGAACCTGGTGATCCCCCGCCCGGATCGACGTGATCGGGCTGCGGCGACCGACCGTCCCGGGTTCCTGGTCCGGCGGCTGGTCGGCGGGCCGCGGTCCGGTCCCGAGGCGCTCGACGCCCAGCGGTGGGCCACCCGGAACGGGTTCTACGGCAGCTTCGAGGCCCAGGCGGTCCAAGGCCAGTACGGCGCTGCCTACGACGCGGTCGACCAGGCGACCGGCTGGTTCCGGGCGAACCCCGAGGCGGTGTCGGCCTCGTCGCGTCCGGCGGGCCCGTGGGACCGAACCGACCCGGTGAAGTTCTGCCCCGGATACACCGACGCGGGCGGGGTGACCGTCGCGGATCAGCTCGCGACCTGGTGGGCGACCCCGCTGCTGACCGCCGATCCGCCGATCCGGGACGTTCGGCTGTCGCGCGACGTGCTGCCGCTCCACCACGGCGACCACGCGTACTGGGCCGGGTGCGATCCGCGGTGGGCCGGCGGCCCGACCCCGGCCGACCGGGCGGTCGCGCTGGCGAACGGCGTGGCGGAGCGGGTCCACCCCGCGCTCGACGGGCGGATGATCTCGGTCTACGCGTACCGCGAGGTGTTCCCGGGCCCCGTCGCCACCCGGGTCGATCCGGACCTGTTCGTGTGGCTGGTCGGCGGCGGGTACCTCGGCACCCCGCTCGACGACGCGATCGCGACCTGGCGCGGGGCCGGCGCGACCCGCCTCGGGTGGTACGGGTACTGGCTCGCGACCCCGTGGGAGCTGCCCGGCGACGACACGCCGTGGACCACGGTCGCCGACACCGCGCGCCGGTGGGACGGCCTGCTCGACGCCGGGTTCGTCGTCGCCTGCGCGGGCGGCGGCGGGATCCCCCGGGTGGCGGCGACCGACCCCGCGGGGCGTCGGGTGCTGGCCGGCGTGCAGGCAGTGATCGACAAGGACCTGACCGCGGCCGTGCTGGCCCGCGACCTGGCCGTGGACGTGCTGGTGATCGCCACCGACGTCGAGCACGCGGTGATCGGCTGGGGCACCCCGGCGGCCCGGCCGCTGACCGCGGTCACGCCCGCCGAGCTGCGCGGACACCTCGCGGCCGGCGCCTTCCCGGGGGGCAGCATGGGCCCCA
>JBEBJW010000885.1:0-3781 GCA_040079715.1 Myxococcota bacterium
GACGCCACGCCAGCGGTACCAGCTGGGCGACCACCTCGGGACGGCGACGCTCGAGATCGACGAGGTCGGGGCCATCATCAGCTACGAGGAGTACCACCCGTACGGAACGACGGCCTGGTGGGCAACGGCGTCTAGCACGGACGTGTCGGCGAAGAGGTACCGCTACACCGGGAAGGAGAAGGACGAGGAGACGGGGCTCGCGTACCACGGGGCTCGGTACCTGATTGCTTGGCTCGGGAGGTGGGAGAAACCAGACCCCAAACCGAACCCGAAGTGGTCGAGGTACGAATACTGCCGGTGCTCCCCTACGAACCACGTGGATGTGGATGGGGCTGAGCCGCAGGACGTAGTCGGTGCCGCCATCTGGGAAGCGGCCACGTGGTACCCGAACGCCGTCATGGCTGCGCATGCGGGTCTCGAACAGGGTGCGAAGGCGTTCGCCGCAGATCCGATCGGCACGGTCAAGGCGGGGCTCCAGAAGGATGTCGCGGTCGCGAAGGCCGGGGTGGCTGTGGGTTCTGCCGTTGCAGCCGACCCTTGGAAGGCCGCCTCTGACGCAACGGCGTTCCTGATCAGCCACGGAACGGTTGCTGGCATTCGCGGGCAGATGAACGCCGCTGTCCAGGCGGACGACGTTGCGGCTGGGGGTGCTGCCGGACGTGACTTTGGGGCGATGGTCACTCTAGGAATGGCGGGTGAAGCCCTTGGTCCTGTTGCGGCGGAAGCGGCCGGCCCCGCACTCTCACGGCTCGCGAAGTTCGCGGACGACCCCTTCGACATGGGGAGCCTTGTCCCGAAAGACCTGGGCTCGTTCTCGGAGGTTGCGGACGACCTCCGCCCGAAGTTCAGGGAGTGGAACGGTGTCACGACGGGCGATGGCCAGCTTGCTGGGCCGCTACTTGGAGTGTCGCCAAAGGGTCTGGTGGTGTCTGAGGGCGGCGTGCCGGTGGTGGGGCTTTTCGACGTGGAGGCAGTTGTCAAGGACCCGACCGCTCTGTGGGGGCTGAGTTCGGTGGAGGTTGCAACGACATTCACGGGTGCCGGCTACGCAGCGTCAGTGCGGCAGTCGACCCGTGGTAGTGGCTTGGCGGAGATCGTCATGATAGAGGGGCATCCTGAAATCTCACAGATTCAGGTTCACCCTGGCGGTGGGCGTCACGGAGGGGCATACGTGAAGGTCTCGTCGAGCACCCAGGGCGTGCTCAAGGTGGTGGACCCTGACACGTATGTCCCGACGCCCGGGGAACGAGCGATGATTATCCCGTTCCAAGGGTATTGAGTGGGAACCATGTCGCAAACCATTTCCGACCGCTTCAAGTGGGCAGTCCAGGCACTCGCCCAGCCGTCTTGCGTTCAACTATCGTTGTTTCCGTCGTTCGCTGAAGTTGCTGACGAACTTGCACTCGAACATGAGGAGACACAGGCCGCATTTCTTGCGCAGGAGAAGGGACTTTCGGTGGACCAGTATGCCGCCATTGCCGACCTCGACGGCCAACTCGCGAGGATGAGCGGCCCTGAGAACGCGAAGGTGTATTGGACTGTTGAGGCCTTGGATGCGGCACCGGAATGGGCCGAAGTACGTCTCTTGGCACACCGGGTGCTCGACGCGATGGGATGGCAACACGTCGCTCCACCTTTAGATCGCGGAGCGTTGTTCGCATCTGCTCCGGAGTTGTAGCGTTGTTGACCCAAGCCCGAGAGCCCCACGATGCTGCTCCTCGGGGCGAATCGGCCCCCACGCTCTCCGCCCAACCCCATCCAACAAGGGTCGGCCCCTTGAAGAAGTGCTCTCCCCCGGTCGATGCCGCTGCACGTCCGTAGAAACGGCCCTGTGAGGCGTTCCGGTTCGTCGGACGACTCCCGTGAGCCTTCCGAAGCCCGGAGGGCTCCACAAGGCCGTCAGGGTCATCAGGCGTCATCCTCCTCGGGAACGCCCGCCCCATCAGGGTTGTCGTTTTCCTCCGCGGCGGCTTTCCTGAACTCGAACCACTCTGCGATGTGACCGGTCAGCGATGCCCGGAGGCGCGAGCGGAGTTCGCCGGGTGATCGGGAGGGCGGAGGTTCGCTCATGCCCGAAGCCCGCAAGGTTCGCGACGCCGCCGACGCCGTGGCATGCCTGGTGGCGGCTGATCGCGCCGGACTGGCGCCCCGCGACTGGGCCCACCGGAACGGGGTCAACGCCCGGTCGCTCCACATGTGGCGCATCCTGCTCGATCGGCAGAGGGGACAGCGATCCGCTCCGCTGCGCCTGGTCGAGCTCGTCCCGGCCGTAGTCGCGCCGCGACCGCCCGTGTACCGGGTGTGCTGCGGTGAGCTGTCGATCGAGCTCGACGACCGGTTCGACGAGGCCGTCGTCCTCCGACTGCTCCGCGTGGTGCGCCAGTGCTGACCCTTCCCGCCTCGGTCCGCGTGTTCTTCGCGCTCGATCCGATCGACATGCGAGGCTCGTTCGACGCCCTCGCCGGTCGGGTCCGCGCCCTCACGCTCGATCCGCAGGACGGCCATCTCTACGTCTTCGTGAACCGCCGTCGCACGTTGATGAAGGTCCTGTTCTTCGAAGCCACCGGCTGGGTGCTCGTCGCGAAGAGGCTCGAGCGCGGCACCTTCCAGGTCCCCCCGGTTCCGGAGGGGACCGCCCCGACCACCCTCGCCATTCCGTCCGCGGACCTGGGCCTCATCCTCGAAGGCGTGGACCTCCGCGCGCCGCGGCGGCTTCGGCGTCGCCCACAGATGTCCGCCCAGAGCCTGAGCTTCGCCGATCCTCTTCACCGAGCTGATCGACAATCGACGACGATCTTGGTTCTCTGCAGGACGTGACGGAACGGGAGGCGGCCACCCTCTGGAAGCAGCTCGCGGATCAGGCGTCTGCGATCGCCGAGCTGACCCGGGAGAACGCCGCGCTCCGCAAGCAGGTCGATCGCCTCCTGAGCCTGTTGGCGGATCAGAACGATCGCCTGGGCGAGGTCGCGTCCATCCTGCGTCGCCGCGAGGACCAGCTCCGGCGGGTGCCCAAGGCGGACCGCCCGAGCGAGGACGACGAGCCCGACCCCGATCCGTCCGCGACGCCTCCGGCCAGCGCCGGTGCTGGGCCGGCCGAGGCTGAGGGCCAGGCTGCAACCCGGTCGCCGAAGAAGCGGAGGGGCGGCGGGCGCAAGCCGATCGCTGCCCACCTGCCAGTCGAATCGGAGTCGGTCGGGGTGGAGGCCTGCGCGCACTGCGGTGGAGCCCATCTGCTGGCGCGCGACCGCGAGGTCTCGCGCAAGTACACCGTCGTGCGGACCTACATCCGGTGCAGGGAGATCGTGCGCGACGTGGTCGTGTGTACGGGGTGTCGTCGAACGACCACGGCCGCGATGCCGCCGATGCCCTGCCCGCGGTCGCTGTTCACGTGCGAGTTCCTGGCCTGGCTCGTGTCCAGCGGTTCGTCCCGGTCGACCGGATCCGCCGCCTGCTGGTGTCGCAGCGGATCGACCTGCCGATGTCGACGCTGCTCGATCCGATCGACGGCGAGCACTGGAAGCAGCTGAAGGGCGGGCCCGCGATCCTGACCGACGGGACCGGGATGAAGGTGCTGATCGAGGGCCAGGACAAGGCCTGGGACGGGCACCTCGACGTGTTCTCGTACGGTGCGGTCGTGGTCTACCTGTTCGCGATGACCAAGCACGCAGACGAGTTCGCGAACCGGTTCCACGGCTTCCATGGCGCGGTCGTCTGCGACGCCGAGAGCCGGATCGACGGCGTGTTCAAGGGCGGGACGCGCAAGGAGTCGAACTGCAACGCG
>JBEBJW010000886.1:0-3777 GCA_040079715.1 Myxococcota bacterium
GCGGCGCACCGCGCGATCGCGGCGATGCTGCCCGCGTCGTACCGGCCGGACGCGGGATGCCCGGCGGTCCGGTGAGGACGGCGCGAGCGAACGCGGCTGGTGCTGCCGCAGGACATGGCGCGGCGGCGGGGACGGCGCCGACCGCTGGGGGACCGGATGCCCACGGGATCCGGGATCGACCGCTGGGCGTTGCACCGAGCTCCGACGCTGGTCTGCGGCGCGCTCGACCCGAGGCTGGTCTGGGGATCCACAGGTCGAGCCGCCAGCGCGGAGCTCCGGGTGGCGTCCCGTCGTCCGCCACCGAGCCAGCAAACCGCACCGCATCCCGTCGACCTCGACCTCGACCTCGATCTCGACGTCGACCTCGCGATCGGCGTGCGGCGGATTGTCGACCATGGAAGGCGTCGACCGCGATCCGCATCCCGTGGGGATGCATCCGGGGGCGAGGGGGAATCACCGGAGAAATGTCGAGCTTCGACGTGGTCGACCGTGATCCGCAGCCCGTGGGCATGGGGCGGCCGCTGCGTTCGCCCACGTCGTCCGCCGCCACACCCTCCCCCGCACCGCGCAGAGGCCAGCCCACCAGCGCGTGGAGCGGGAGGCCATGTCCGGCGGAACCTCTGCAGGACCCATGACCCCCACATGGTGGCGCCTGCGCTCGCGTCCGAAGAGGTGCCGGACGTGGCCGGACGCGGAGCGCGCGGTATCCCGGGGAGCGTGGTGCGGGGGAGGGCGCCACTGCCGCCCACCTCGTCCTGCGGCAGCGCGTAGGCGCACGAACCGCCGCCCACCACGTCCTGCGGCAGCAGAAGCCGCGTCCGCTCGCACCCGCTCCGCCGCCCACCACGTCCTGCGGCAGCAGAAGCCGCGTTCGCTCGCACCCGCTCCGCCGCCCACCACGTCCTGCGGCAGCAGAAGCCGCGTTCGCTCGCACCCTCTCCGCCGCTCACCGCGGCGGGAGCAGCTCCGGACCGAGCCGCGCCGACACCGCCGCCCACCGCGTCTCGAGCAGCGCCTGCTCGCGCTCGAGCTGCGCCCGGGCCGCCGGGTCCGTCGCCGTCGACAGCGCGTCGCGCCGTCGCCAGGCGGGCCGACACCGGGTCCACCCGGATCACCACCGGCTCCGTCCGCCGGCGGATCGCGGTGTTGTTCGAGGTCCAGGTGGGTTCGGCGACCACGTCGGTGACCTCGGTGCGCACGACGGTGCCGGTGTCGGTCTCGTAGGCGCGCTTCACCGCGCGGAACCCGAGCAGCACGCCGTCGCGCGGGTCGCCGTCGTTCGGGAGGGCGCCGCTCGCGGCCGGATCGTAGGCGGCGGCCTGGTTGCTCACCAGGTTGCCGAGGCTGAACGCCACCAGCCCGAGCCGCCCGTCGGACGCCGCGATCCGCTCGATCGGTTGGAGCACGTGTGGGTGATGGCCGAGGATCACGTCCACCCCGGCGTCGATCAGCCGGTGCGCCGCCTCCCGCTGGTCGACCTGCGGGAGGGGCGCGTACTCGGTGCCCCAGTGGACCGACAGCACGACCAGGTCCGCGCCAGCAGCACGCGCCCGCTCGACCTCCGCGACCAACGCCGGCTCGTCGAACGTGGCCGCGCACGGCCGGGACGGATCCGCCGGGTTCAGGTCGTCGTTGAACGTGGCGGTCGCGCCGAGGACCGCGATCGACAGGCCGTTCAGGTCGAACGTCCGCGCCCTCCGCGCCTCGTCGCACGTCGCACCGGCGCCGACCCACCCGAGCCCGGACGCCTCGAGCTGGCCCAAGGTCTCGGCGAACCCGGCCCGCCCTTGATCGTACACGTGGTTGTTCGCGAAGCTCACCACGTCGAACCCGGTCGCGGCGAGGCTCGCGAGCACCACCGGCGGCGCGTCGAACACCATCGACCGCGTCCCGCGGTTCGTCTCCGGCGCCACCGGCGTCTCGAGGTTCGCGAACGCGAGGTCCGCCGCGGTCACCCGGTCCCGGATCCCGGCGAACAGCGCGTCGTAGCCGTCGTGGTCGCCGGACCCGCTCGCCGCGGCGTCGCGGGCGGCCCGCTTGACCGGCCGGTGCATCATCACGTCCCCGGTCGCCACGAACGACACGGCGCCCTGCTCGGTCACCCGCAACGCGACCGCAGACCGATCCCGATCCGGCGCCCCCGCGCACCCGACCCCGACCGACAGCACCAGCCACCCGGTCTGCATGTCGATCCCATAGCCCGCCGCGTTAGACCGGCGGCGAGGAGGTGCCAGTGGCGCTGGAGTTGGCCGGGATCCACACCGCGATCGTCACCCCGTTCCGCGACGACGGAGGGTTCGACGAGTCGGCGTTCGAGCGGCTGATGGCGCGCCAGGCGGACAACGGGATCCACGGCGTGGTCGCGTGCGGCACCACCGGCGAGATGCCGACCCTCGATCGCGACGAGTGGACCGCGGTCGTCCGCGCAGCGCTCCGCGTCGGGCGCGGCAAGATGCGGATCGCCGCCGGGGTCGGGACGAACGACACCCGGTCCACCGTCCGGAACGTCGAGGCCGCGGCAGCGCTCGGCGTGGACTACGCGATGGCGGTCCTGCCGTACTACAACCGGCCGAACATGGCCGGGCTCCGCGCCCACGTCCGCGCCGCCACGGCGGTGGGCCTGCCGCTGATGCTGTACCACGTGCCCGGGCGCACCGCGCAGCGGCTCGAGGTGGCCCAGCTCGCCGAGCTGGCCGCGATCGACGGCGTGGTGGCGGTCAAGGAGGCCACCGGCGACGTGCGGTACGGCACGGATCTGGTCGCGCGGACCCGGGCAGCGGTGCTGTCCGGCGACGACTACTCGTTCGTGGGCGCGATCGCCCAGGGGATGGTCGGGTGCGTGTCGGTGCTGTCGAACGTCGCGCCGGCCGAGACGGTGGCGGTGTACGACGCGGTCCGCGCCGGACGCCTCGACGACGCCCGGGCGAGGCTGTTCCGCCTGTGGGACCTCGCGGCGTTCCTGTTCTCCGACGCGAGCCCCGCGCCGACCAAGGCCGCGCTCGCGACGCTCGGGCTGTGCACCGCGCAGGTCCGCCTGCCGATCGCGCCGTTCGGAGGCCCGCCTCCGACCGCGCTGGTCCAGGCAGCGCTGTCCGGAGCGGACTCGGCGCGGCCGGACCGGGCGTGACCCGGAGCGACACCGACCCGACCGGGGCGCTCCCGGTCGCGGTGCTCGGAGCGACCGGGCGGATGGGAGGGCGGGTGGTCGCGGCGGTCCTCGCGGCGCCGGACCTGGCGCTCGCGGCGGCGGTCGGCCGCCCGGGCTCCTCCGCGATCGGGGTCGACGCGGGGCTGCTGGCGGGCGTCGAGCCGTGCGGGGTCCCGGTCGCGGCGCTCGGTCCGGACGCGTTCGGCGCGGCGCGGGTCGTGATCGACTTCTCGCTCCCGCCGTCACTGGCGATCGCGGTGCCGCTCCTCGGCGATCGCGCCCTGGTCTCGGGGACGACCGGGCTCCCGGACGACCTGGCCCGGGCGATCGACGCCCCCGCCGCCGAACAGATAATCGTCGCCGCCTTCGCCGTAGACCGTGTCGTCACCGCCGCGCATCTGCAGATAGTCACGATAGTCCGAGCCGACGAGAACTTCGTGCGAATTCGCGCCGGAGGTCGGCGTGCCTTCGACGGTGTGCACTTGGGTCGGGTCGAGTTCGGCTCGCACGTCGCGGATCAGCGTCATGTTGGTGTTGGCGCGGATGCCATCGGAGGCGACAACCGTGATGTTGCTACCGTTCTGAGCCATGTCGGCGATGGCGCCGCCGTCGGAGTAGATGCCCTTAGT
>JBEBJW010000887.1:0-3776 GCA_040079715.1 Myxococcota bacterium
GTGGGGTGGGCGGTCGGGTCGCCGGCCCCGCTCGACGGGGTCGACGCGGTGGTCCACGCCGCGGCGCACCGTCCGGCAGCGTACGCCGATCCGGGCGCTGCGGCGGCCTGCCTGACGGTGAACGCGGTTGGGACGTCCGCGCTGGTCGAGCAAGCGGCGGCGGCGGGGGTCCGCCGGTTCGTGTACCTGTCCGCCGGGAACGTGTACCGGCCCCTCGGGCGCCCCGCGCAGGAGGACGACCCGATCTGGCCGTCGCACCGGGCCCCGTACTACCTGGGCAGCAAGATCTGCGGGGAGTTCTTCGTGTCCGCCGCGACCGAAGCCGGCCGGATCGCGGCAGTGTCGCTGCGCCCGTCGGCGATCTACGGGCCGGGGATGCCGGCGGGGCTCGTGTCGACCCTGGTCGGGCGGCTGAGGGCCGGCCAGGGGGTGACCCTCGCCGACGGCGGCCGGTACGAGGCGGATCTCGTGGCCGTGGACGACGTGGTGGACGCGATCGTCGCCGCGCTCGCCCGGCCGGTGTCCGGGGCGGTCAACGTCGGCTCGGGGACCACCGTGACGGCGGCGGTCCTCGCGCGGACCGTGGCGGCCCTGGTCGGCGCAGACCCGGCCTCGATCACGATCGAGCCCGAGCGCGGCGATCCGCCCGGGTTCGTGGCGTTGGACGTGCGCCGCGCACAGGCGGAGCTCGGGATCACCCCGCGCTCGCTCGCGGTCGGCCTGCAGCGGATGGTGACCTGATGGTGCTCGGGATCGTGGGGGACGTCCACGCGAACGCCGGCGCGCTGGACGCGGGTCTGGCGATGCTCCGGACCCGTCCGATCGACCAGCTCGTGTTCCTCGGGGACCTGCTGACCTACGGTCCGGACGTGGACCCGGTCCTGTCGCGGGTCGAGGACGAGCTGGCCGGTGGAGCGCGGATCGTGCTCGGGAACCACGATCGGATGTACCTCGACCTGAGCGCGGGGGAGCAGGCGTACTTCGACGCGCTGCCGCCGTGGGTCCGCGAGTCGGCCGACTGGACCCGCGGGCAGTTCGACATCGCGCGGTTCCAGCGGATCCCGTTCGCCCCGACGGCGGCGTTCGGGGAGGTGCTGGTCGCGCACGCGAACCCGTTTCCGCCGGATCCGTCCGGGTTCCCGGACTGGCGGTACCTGACGCGGGCGGCAGACCACCAGCGCGCGGCGGACCACCTGCGCCTCGCGGGGGCGCGGGTCGGCGTGTTCGGGCACACCCACCGGAGCCGGATCGTCGAGCTGCCGTCACTCCGCGGCGTCGACGACGAGGACCGGCGGATCCTCGACGGGTGGCGACCGGTCGGGGAGGGAGACGCGCTGTCGGTCAACGCCGGAACGGTCGGTCAGCCGCGGAACCGCTCGGCGACCTCGACCGTCGCGTGGGTGACCGCGCACGACGACGGGCGGTTCGACGTGGAGATCGCGCCGATCGCGTACGACGTGGACCGACACCTCGCGGCGCTGGAGGCGCTGCCGTTCTCGCCCCACACCGCCGCGACGTTGGCTCGGTTCTTCGAGCCGGGAGACTGATCCAGCGGGAGCTCGAGCGGAGACTCTCCAGCCCGATCGGGTCGAGCGGCAACGGCCTACAGCGGCGATTCCTGGATCACCAGCCGATCGCCCGGCTCCATCACGAAGTCACCGTCTTTGCCGCGCAGCATCCGGCGCAGGTTGACCGAGATCCGGTCGTCGGCGCGCAGGAGGTACGCGCCCCGGAGCCGCGCGATCCCGGTCGGACCGCCCGCCTTCATCAGCGCCTGGGTGACCGTCATCCCGTCGAGGTAGCCGATCGCGCCGGGCTTCTGGACCTCGCCGCCGACGTACACCACCTCGCCCTCGCCGACGGTGATCACGTCGCCCCGCTGGAGCTCGAACTCGCCGGCGGGGCCGGACAGCTCGTCGAGCAGCACAACCAGCTGCTCGTTGTTCGCCCGGTTCACCACCACCCGGCCGATGCTCTTCTCGGACTGGATGCCGCCCGCCTTGCCGATCACCGCCCGGAGCGTGTTCTCGGCCGCCTGGAGGTAGTACAGGCCGGGCTTCGCGACCGCGCCGAGGACCTCGACCTTCTGCGACCGGTACTCCTCGACGCTGACCGACACCTGCGGGTCGACAAGATATCCGTCGGCGAGGCAGTCCCGGATCGCGATCTCCGCCGCGAACACGGTGTGCGCGCCGAGGTCGAGCATCCCGCAATACGGAATGCTCACGTCACCGTCGGATCCGACCACGAACGAGCCGCCGAACGTCTCCCCGTGAATCTCGACCTTCAGCACGTCGCCCGGGCCGATCTCGTAATCCGGGGAGGAGGCGGCGGAAGCCAGGGTGTGGGCAGCCAGGAGCACCATGAGCATCGGCATACACCATCCGCGCCGGATCGTATCCTGTCGGCAATGGACCGCCAACCCCGAGTTCCCCGGTGGTAACGCGGAGATACCCCGTCCGGCTCCGCGGACCCGTGACGCGCGCCACGGATCTCCGGCTCGGACGCCGGGAGCGCGACCGGGAACCCCGGGCCGGACCCGGTTCCGCCGCGGTGATCGCCCGATCGTCCACCCGGCTCCCCCGATCCGCACCGATCTGCCGGTACGATGTCCGGGATGACGGCGCCCGTCCTTCCCCCCGATGCTCCGAGCCTCGCCGAGGGTCGCTACGTCCTGTTGTCCCGGATCGGGGAAGGCGGGATGGCGGCGGTGTATCGGGCGTTCGACACCAAGCTCCGGGTGTGGCGCGCGGTCAAGGTGCTCGTCCCGGCGTACGCGAAGCGCCGGTCGGTGCGCGAGCGGTTCGAGTCCGAGGCCCAGACGATGGCGCTGCTCGAGCAGCCGAACCTCGTCCGGGTGTTCGACGTGGGCTCGATGGACGGCCTGCCGTTCCTGGTGATGGAGTACGTCGGCGGGGGCACCCTCGACCTGTGGGTCGATCGGCACGGCCCGATGCCGCCCCGGATGGCGGTCGAGGCGGTGCGCCAGGTCGCGCTGGCCCTCGTCGCGGTCCACGCGCAGGGGGTGGTCCACCGGGACGTGAAGCCGAACAACATCCTCGTCGCCGCGAACGGCACCTGCAAGCTGACCGACTTCGGCGTCGCCCGCACCGAGATGGACCCGACCCACCCCGGTCAGCTCCTCGGGACCCTCGGGTACATGGCGCCCGAGCAGCGGGTCGACGCGGCCGGGGTCGACGCCCGGGCCGACCTGTACGGTCTCGGCGCCACCCTGTGGCACCTCCTGCGGGCCGAGCAGCCGAACGACCTGTTCCTGGCGCACCACGAGCCGAAGCTGCTCGACCGGATCCCGCCCGTCCTCCGACCGATCCTGCTCCGCGCGGTCGCCCACGAGCGCCGGGATCGGTACCCGAGCGCCGAGAAGTTCGCCCACGACCTCGAAGACGTGCTGTCCGGGTTGCCGATGCCCGCCCCGGGCACGCCGCCGCTGGTCCAGCCCCCGGGGGAGCGCGAGGTCCCCGTCGCCGGCAAGACGATCCCCGAGCTCGCGGTGTCGCTCGACAGCGACTCCGGGCTCGGGCGCTCCCTGTCGCGGTCGATGCCGCCGTTCACCGCGCGGGGGTCCGACGTGTCGGGGACCGGGTCGTCCGGAGGCAGGGCCCGGCGGTCCCGGCCGCCGTCGCCGCTCGAGGCCGTGCCCGCGTGGATGGAGCACAACGGCCCGCCGGCGACGACCACCGCCGGTGGCGCGCGGACCCGCGAGAACGCGGCCCCTCCGTCGCAGTCGACCACCGGCTCGGGGGCGACCACCGGCT
>JBEBJW010000888.1:0-3767 GCA_040079715.1 Myxococcota bacterium
TCAGGGGTGGGCCGCCGGCTCGAGCCTGCGGTCGGGGATGAACCAGATCGCCGCCACCGCGACGTACAGCGCGTCCGCGAGCCACTCCTGCACGAACGCGAGCCCGATCGCGGCGACGTACAGCGCCAGCGACAGCTTGCCCTTCCAGTCCGCCCCGAGCGCGCGGGCGATCGGCGAGCTCGGCCCGTGCAACCGGACGATCGCCACCTGGAGCAGCGTGTACGCGATCGCGCACATCAGCAGCACGCAGCCGTACGCGGCGGTCGGCAGCGCCGCGAAGTGGTTCTCGCCCATCCAGCCGGTGGTGAACGGCACGAGCGACAGCCAGAACAGCAGGTGGAGGTTCGCCCACAGCACCGGGCCGTTCACGTGCTGGGTCGCGTGGAGCATGTGGTGGTGGTTGTTCCAGTAGATCCCGAGGTACACGAAGCTGAGCACGTAGGTCAGGAACACCGGCAGCAGCGGCTCGAGCGCGTGGAGATCGTCGCCGTGCGGCACCTTCAGCTCGAGCACCAGGATCGTGATCAGGATCGCGATCACCCCGTCGCTGAATGCCTCGAGTCTGGCTGTCCCCATCGCCCCTCCGGCGGGCAGCGTACCGCGACAGGTGGGGTCGCCGGGAGTTATCCGGGTCGCGGAGACGCCCCGTGGACCTCGTCGATCGCCTGCGAACCTCGCTCCGCCTCCGCCTCGGTCGGCGGTTCGTCCACCTCCGCCGCGCCGCGGCCGGCGTGCGTCGCGCCCAAGCCCCCACGGTGGCCCCGGAGCGCGACCAGGTCCCGATCGTGGTCGCTGGCTGTCACCGGTCCGGGACGTCGCTCGTCCGCCGGATCCTCGACAGCCACTCGCGGATCGCGTGCCCGCCGGAGACGCAGGTGTTCGAGTCGCTCGCCGGGGTCCTGTCCGCCGAGCAGGCCGAGGCCGGGTTCGCGGGGATCGGGCTGACCGTCGACGCCGCCGCCGCCGACGTGGGCGCGTTGGCCGACCGGTGGCTGCGGGCGTACGCCGAGCGGAAGGGCAAGCCGCGGTGGGCCGAGAAGTCGCCGGGCACGTTCGCGGTGCTGCCGGAGGTCGATCGGATGTTCGGCCGGTCCGCCCGGTTCGTGCTGGTGGCGAGGGACGGGATGGACGTGGCGACCTCGCTCGGCAAGGGCCGGTGGTCGGTGCTCGGCGCGCTGCTCGATCAGCACGACGACCCGTACGTCGCCGCCGCCCACTACTGGGTCGACGCGACGCGCCGGTTGCTCGCGTTCCACGCGGCGGTGCCGGAGCGGACGGTATTGCTGCGGTACGATCAGCTCGTCGACGAGCCCGAGCGCGAGCTCCGGCGGGTGTTCGCGTTCCTCGACGAGCCGTGGGAGCCCGCGGTCCTCGACTTCAACCGGTTCTCCCACGACGGCGGGCTCGAGGATCACGTCGTGTCGTCGACGTGGAAGGTGGAGGACGCGGGAGGCAAGCACCGGTCGTTGCCGCCGGAGCTACAGGCGCGGCTGTGGTCGGTGGTCCGCCCGGCGATGCTCGACCTCGGGTACGCCGACCGCGCGTACCCCGCAGCGAGCTGATCCCCGGCGGGCTACAGTGTCGGAGCCGAATCGGGAGTGGTCGGGATGGAACCAGGGGCGCAGGAGACCCACGCGGGCGGAGGCTTTCAGCTGCGCGACGTCGCGGCGATCGTCCAGATGCAGTGGCGGGTCGTCGTCGGGTGCACCGTCGCCGCGGTGCTGCTGGCACTCGTCCACGGGCTGTTCGCCACCCGGATGTACCGGTCGACCGCGGTCCTGCACCTGTCGCCGATGGCGGGCCAGGAGCTGAAGATCGATCGGGTGGTCGACGTGGACCAGTACAACCGGTGGAACCGGCAGATGTTCGTCGAGACCCAGCTCGAGGTGATCCGCAGCCGGACGATGCTCGAGGTGGTGCTCGCCCGGTACGCCGCGCTCGGGTACGACGATCTCCCGGTCGATCACAACGGCGTCGCCGAGCTCGTCGACATGATGGACGTCCAGCCGCGCCAGGGCACCGAGCTGCTCGACCTGTCGATCACGTCCTCCGATCCGGACAAGTCCGCGATCCTCGCCAACCTGATCTCGGAGGTGTTCCGCGAGCAGAACCTCGAGGGGCTGCGCGACGCGGCCCGAGAGGCGAAGGTCTGGCTCCAGGACCAGATCGCCCAGTACCGCGACCGGATCGACGTCTCGACCCAGAAGATGGTCGACTACCAGGGCGCGAACGGCCTGTCGGACGTGCAGGAGGAGGTCACCTCGCTCACCTCGCGGATGGACTCGCTGAACCAGGCGTTCGCCGAGATCAACACCCAGCGCGTCCTGCTCGAGACGACCGTGCGCGGGCACGAGCGGCTCCTGCGCGACGGCAACTTCCAGGAGCTCGCGAAGGACATGGACACCACGCTCGTGGCGTCCCTGACCGAGGACTACGCGGCTGCGATCACCGAGCACGCGCAGGTCGCCGCCCGGTACGGCGAGAAGATGCCGGAGCGGAAGTCGTCCGAGGCGCGGCTCGAGAAGATCCAGCAGGAGCTCCAGAGCGAGGTCGAGGTCACGCTGTCGTCCGAGCGGCAGCAGCTCGCGATGCTCCGCAACAAGGAGCGGAGCCTCCAGGCCGAGATCGACGGCGGCAAGCAGCAGCTCCTGTTCACCCAGATGAGCAAGGAGCAGTACGAGAAGCTGAAGATCGACCTCGAGCGAGCGAAAGAGTTCTACGTCCGGCTGAACCAGCGCAACGACGAGCTCGATCTGCAGTCCCAGACCCAGCTCAACAACGTGCGGATCGTCGACCCGGCGCGTCCGACCCAGCGGCCGGTCGAGCCGAACGTCCCCCTCAACCTCGCGATCGCGCTGTGCGGCGGGTTCGTCGGCGGGCTCGGCCTCGGGCTCGCCCGCGAGTACGTCGACGACACGATCAGCTCGCCGCTCGAGGTCCAGACGTTCCTGAAGGTGCCGTTCCTCGGGATCGTGCCGAAGATCGCCGAGGTGTCGGACGAGCGCGACCTCGTGCTGTACACCGACAAGAACCCGCGATCGACCGTGGCGGAGGCGCTGCGGGGGATCCGGACCGTGCTCGAGCTCGATCCGGGCGGAGCGCCGCGCCGGGTGCTGGTGACGAGCGCGGTGTCGGCCGAGGGCAAGACCAGCACCGTGGTCCGGCTCGGGGTGTCGTTCGCGAGCCTCGACAAGAAGGTGCTGATGATCGACGCCGACCTCCGGCGCCCGCGGATCCACAAGATCTTCGGGGTCGATCGGGGGGCCGGGCTGACCTCGATCCTCACCGGCGGGCCGATCGAAGCGGCGATCCGGCCGACCGGCGTGGCGAACCTCGACTTCATCTCGAGCGGGAAGGGGGATCGGCCGAACGAGCTGCTCGCGTCGGCGGCGATGCCGAAGCTCCTCGACGAGCTCGAGAAGATCTACGACTTCATCCTGATCGACTCGCCGCCGACCGTGCTGCTGTCGGACTCGCGGGTGCTGTCGCGGTACACGGACGGCGTGGTGATCGTGGTCCGCGAGCACACCACCTCGCGGATGCTGGTCCGCGAGGCGGTGACGTCGCTCGAGCAGGTCGGCGCGAAGCTCCTCGGGGTGATCGTGAACGCGGTCGACCTCAACCAGCGGCGTACGAGCTACAAGTACTCGTACGGGTACGGCTACTCCTACGGCTACGGCTACCGGTACGACCGGTACTACACCGACCCCACCCCCGAAGACGAGCCGGTGGCCGACGAGCCGAACGGTGGGGGTCCGGCCCATGGG
>JBEBJW010000889.1:0-3765 GCA_040079715.1 Myxococcota bacterium
GGACCGCTGCCGCAGCTGGTGGACGGGGAGGCGCCCTCGGCCCCCGCGGGAGCCGTCCTGCGACGGGACGCCACCCGGAGCTCGGGCGCTGCCGGACGACCCGTGGATCCCGAACCTGCCCCCGTCGTCCGCGTGGTCCGAGCATCGACCCCGACTCCGTCGAGCCCTTCGAGGACGCGACGTCGCCGGAGGAGCCGCGGATCCAACGCCGGCGAGCGATTGTCGGTCGACGACCCATGCTGTCGCCCGATCCGCAACACCGCCCGAACGGACCGCCCTCCGACCTTTGTGCCCCGTGAACGCCTCGACGGCCTACGGGGTCGCTGGAGGACGGGCACCATGGCGCGTCGGCATGGGTTCACCTCGCGGCGCGCGACGATCTGGTGCTCGTGCCGATGGTGGGCGCGACGGCGGCGGCGCGGCTCGACCGGCTCGCGTGGATCTCCGCGCAGCGCCGGTCGGCCGCGGTGTTCCTCCAGGTGGAGCTCGCGCGTCCGCCCCGCGACGCGGCGATGCGGCTCACGCTCGGGGCCGAGCACGAAGGGTGGGTGATCCGCGCCGAAGGGGCGGCGACCGTCCCCGACGCGATCGCGGCGATCGCGGTGGCGCTCGGAGCGCGCGAGATCCTGGTGGGCTCGTCGGCGCAGCCCGCAGGCCGGCGCGGTCGCCGGGAGGTGGGGGCGGCAGTGGCGGACCGGCTCGACGCGCTCAGGGTGGCTCGGATCGCCGAGCAACGCCGCGCGGCCGCCCGGTTCGCGCAAGAGCGGCGCCGAATGGAGCGCGACGTCCTCCGGGGGCTGATCACCGCCGGCAGCGATCGGGCGGGCCGGATCGCCGCGCTGTTCGACGCCGAGCGGGCCAGGTTCCCGCGCGGGGACCGGCGACGTCCGTTGCCGTCGGTCACCTGGGTCGCCTGACGGCCCCCGTGGATCCGAGCGGCTCCGGGTGGATCTTCGACGTTCCACCGACGCTCCGAGCCGAACCGCAACGCGCTCTTCACACCGGTGCGCCGAAGCTCGACGCCCTCCCAACGGGGTCCCCTCATACGGTGACCTCGAACGACAGACCGAAGGGTCCTGGAGAACTCAGATGGTCCCGTTGCTCCTGTCCGCCGCTGCGCTCGCGTCGCCGCTGAACCCGTGGGGATCGGCGACCGGCGAGGACACCGCGCTGATCAACCCGTACCTGTACGTGTACCCGGACGGGGTGAACCCGATCCTGTACGGCGCGGTCGGCCTCGCGGACGCCGTCGACGTGTACTTCGGGGCGGGCACGTTCATCGCGCCCGGAGGCCCCGCGACCAGCGCGCTGGAGCTGTTCCCGCGGTTCTTCGTCGACCCGTCCGTGGCGCTGTCCCCTCACCTGTATTGGACCCCCGGGTCGGACACGGTGATCGTCGCGCCCGAGGTCCACGTCAACCACAGCTGGAGCCGGTTCGCGATCGTGGCGAACGCGGGATGGCGGCCGGTGCTCGGCGGGACGGACGGGTTCTCGGCCGGGACCGTCCCGGTGATCGTCGCGCCGGAGCTGCGCCTCGCCGAGCGGTACTCGATGTACGTGGAGCTCGACCCCACGTTCGCGCTCGACGGCGGGGACGTCGCGATGATCGTGGTCCCCGGGTTCGGCGCCGCCCTCGACGCGTCCGGGCGGCACGCGGTCTCGGTCGGCCTGCAGATCCCGGTCTTGCCGGAGGTCGGACCGGCGTCCCTCGGCGCGTTCTACTGCGTCGTGTTCCCGTCCGGCGGGGAGGGGTCGGAGTGACGCCCTCACGCCCGGAGCAGACGAGATTCGCGGGATGGGTGGGACGCGGGCGCAGCAACATCATGGAGGGATCGTGAGCGGAGTGGACGTGTTCCTGTTGGTCATCGTAGCCGCGAACGCCGTCTACTTGATGGTCGCGATGATCCGGCCGGAGGTGTTCTGATGGGCATCGTCACCGGCGCGCTGATCTTGGCTGGGTTGTTCGGGCTGTGCTTCGGGTTCTTGGCCCTGGCTGGGGGGAAGGGATGACCGCGACGATCGTGATCCTGGGCGCGCTGCTCGCCGCAGCGGTGCCGCTCGGCCTGTACATGGACGCCGCGCTGTCCGGCCGGCCGACGGCGCTCGATCGGGTGTTCGGCCCGGTCGAGGGTCTGCTGTTCCGGGGGTTCGGGATCGACCCCGCCGCCCCGATGGGGTGGCGGACCTACGGCCTCGCGATCCTGGCGACGAACCTGGTCCTCGGGCTGATCGCGTACGCGATCTTCCTGCTCCAGGGCGTGCTGCCGCTGAACCCGGACGGGATCGCCGGGCTCGATTGGCACCTCGCGCTCCACACCGCCGCGTCGTTCGTCACCAACACGAACCAGCAGCACTACAGCGGCCAGGCGCAGCTGTCGTACTTCAGTCAGCTCGCGGCGATCGTCACCCTGCAGGTGGTGACGCCGGCGGTCGGCCTCGCCGCCCTCCTCGCGATCCTCCGCGGGTTGATGGGCGGCGCCACCCGCGGCCCACACACCGACGAGCGCGGCGACCGGAACCTCGGGAACTACTTCGTCGACCTGACCCGCAGCGTCACCCGGGTGCTGCTGCCGCTGGCCACGGTCCTCGCGCTGCTCCTCGCGTCCCAGGGCGTGCCGTCCACCCTGCGCGGGGCCCAGGTCGTCCACCCGCTCGACGCCGCGGCCCAGATGCCCGACCAGCGCGTGCCGGTGGGGCCGGTGGCGCCGATGGTGGCGATCAAGCAGCTCGGCACGAACGGCGGCGGCTGGTACGGCCCGAACAGCGCGGTCCCGCTCGAGAACCCCACCCCGCTGTCGAACGCGCTCGAGTCGATCGCGATCCTGATCGTCCCGCTGGCGTCGGTCGTGATGACGGCGCTGATGACCGAGCTGCGGTTCGGGCGGATGATGTTCGGCGTGATGGGGAGCATGTCGGCGGGCCTGATCACGATCGCGATCCTGGCCGAGCGAGGCGCCAACGCCGCGTTCACCGGACTGGCGGCGATCGGCCCCAACTGGGAGGGAAAGGAGGTCCGGGTCGGGATCGACGCGTCGGCGCTGTGGGCGTCGATCACCACCCAGACGTCGAACGGGTCGGTCAACGCGATGCACGACAGCATGACCCCGATCGGGGGGATGGTGCCGCTGATCGGGATGCTGGTGAACGAGACGTTCGGCGGGATCGGCGTCGGGATCGTCAACTTCCTCGTGTTCGTGCTCGTGACCGCGTTCATCGCCGGGCTGATGGTGGGCCGGACGCCGGAGATCTTCCGTCGGAAGCTCGGGTTGGCCGAGATCCGCCTCCTCGCGGTGGTGATGTTGGTCACCGCGCTGCTGATCCTGGTCCCCACCGCCCTCGCCCTCGGGATCGACGGCCTCGCCGCGAACAGCAACCCGGGGTCGCACGGGATCAGCCAGGTCCTGTACGAGTACGCGTCCGCCACGGCCAACAACGGCTCGGGGTTCGAAGGGCTCGGTGACGCCACCGTGTGGTGGAACGTCAGCACCTCGGTCAGCTTGATCCTCGGTCGGTTCGTCCCGATCCTCGCGCCCCTCGCCGTCGCTGGCCTGCTCGCGGCCAAGCTGCCCGCTCCGGAGAGCGCCGGGAGCCTGTCGGTGTCGTCCCCCGCGTTCGGCGTCACCACCCTCGCGGTGATCCTGATCATGACCCTGCTCACCTACCTGCCGGCGCTGGCCCTCGGGCCCGTCGCAGAACAGATCGTGGCGGCGCCCGCCGTGGCCGCGACGCCGATCCCGGAGGCCGAATGACCACCCGACCCACCCC
>JBEBJW010000890.1:0-3763 GCA_040079715.1 Myxococcota bacterium
CCTCGAGGTCGTCGAGCCACTCCGCCCGGCTCGGCAGCAGCTCCGCCTCGGTCACCGGCCAGAACCAGTACGAGCACCACCGGTCCAGCACCGCCTTCAGCCGCCGCCCCGCGCCGTCGTCGATCCCGTGCCGACGCCAGATCTCGACCAGCTCCTCCTCGTCCCGCCGCCCCTCCCGCACCCGATCCGGCTCCGGCCACACCGGACGCTCCAGATCGCACGCCGCCAGCGCCGTCCTCCGCGCCGTCGAGTGCTCGGCCCACAGCCGGTCCACCACCGCAGACAGCCGCACCAGCCGCGCCCGCTCGTCCGCCTTCCAGTCCGCGTTCAGCCCCTTCCGCCAGGCCTTGATCCGCGCCACCGCCTCCGGCACCAGCCCGGCGACCACCTTGTCCCCGTCGAACGCGGCCATCCCCGCCGCCGGCACCAGGAAGTGCCACACCGCGTCCGCCGGCCGCTCGTCCGCGACGTCCTCCGGCGCGAGCTCCAGCCACCCCGGCCCCTTGGCCTTGGTGCTCTTCCGAAGCGTCTCCAGCCGGTACACCTGGCGCCGCCCGCCCACCAGGCTGTTGCCCACCGCGATGCGGGCGTCGAAGAACGGCGCCGGCGCGCCCGGCCGCAGCACGTTCAGCCACAGCGAGACCTTGCCGAGCTCGGCCGCGAGCGGGTTCAGGTCCACCCCGTAGCACTGACGGGCCGCGATCCGGGCCTTCACCCGTTGCTCCTCGAACCCGTACTCGTCCGCCGGGATCGTCTGCCCGAGCTCGGCCGCCTTCCTCTGCAGATACGCCCGCGCGAGCTGGTTCACCACCTCGTTCAGGAACGCCCCGGACCCCATCGCCGGCTCGCAGATCGTCAAGGTCAGCAGCTCGTCCGCCGGGACCCAGTTCGGGTCGGCGGGGTCGACGCCGATCCGCTCGCGCAGCGTGTACTTGACCAGGCACTCGGTCAGCACCTCCGGTGTGTAGTACGACGCCGACTTCTCCCGGTCCCGCCCGGCCAATCGGAACAGGAACGTGCCCTTGCGGTGCTGGACCCGGGCTCCGGTCTCGTCCTTGACCAGCTCGGCCTCGTCGTACTGGTCCAGCCGGCTGGCGGGCACGAAGAACGTCCGCGCGTCGGGTCGGCCGTTCTCGCCAGCGTTCGCGACCTCGATCAGGTCCTCCCGGGCGAAGAACCCGGTGTACGACAGAAGGCCCTCGTACACCGACCCGAGCTGGTTGATCCCGAGCGTGGCGTAGCTGATCCGCCCCCGCTCCTTGTGCCGACCCTCCCGCGACAGCGACAGCAGCTCGATCACCCGCTGGAGCGCCCGGTTCCGGAGCTTCACCTTCTGGAAGATCGGGGTGCGCTCCTCGTCGAACAGCTGGCTCCGCAGCCCGAAGATCCGGAACGCCACGGTGTCGACCCCGGCGTCGAGGGCGAGCTGCTGGTCCTTCGGGTGCCCGTCGTTCACCAGCTGGAACAGCATGCGCAGCGACGCGTCGAGGTAGGTCCCGTCCTGCGCCTGGGGCGTGGTGAGCGGCACGGTCTCTAGCGTCCGGAGGCTCTCGAACGAGTAGCCCCGGCGGTACGCCTCGCTCTTCATCGGCGCCACGCCGAGCTCTTCGGAGCGCGACTCGACGTACAGCAGGAAGATCAGCCGGTACAGCCAAACCAGGCACTCGCGGGTGAGCTCGCGCTCGTCCGGCGTCTCGTCCCCGCTGAACACCCCCTTCTTCCGGACCGTGCGCAGGTAGTGGACCGCTTCGTTGCCGAGGATCTCGATCGCCTCCTGGGCGCCCTCCCGCAGGTCGGTGCTGACCGCGAACGCGTGCTTGTGGCTGCTCTGCTCGAGCGCCTCGTGCAGGCTGGTGCCGTCGGTGGGGACCAGCGCGTCCCGGTGGAGCAGCCCGGCCATCGCCCGGAACGCGGCGGGCTGGCGGCGGGCGAAGATCTCGTCCAGGTCGAACGCGAGCGCCTTGCCCCGGCCCCACTTGAGCCGGTGGGTGAGCACCACCTCGTGACCGCACACGGCCAGGACCCAGGTGGGCGGGTCTTCCCGGAGGAAGATCCCGCGGTCGAGGAGCTCGCGCCAGGTGCGCTCGGGCGGGTGGCGGTCGGTGAGCTGGGCGGCGAGCGGGGGCTGGTCGAGCGGGTCACCGGCGTCCTCGGACACGAACCCGGTCTCGATCACCCACAGGGCGGCGTGTCCCCCGCGCCGCTCCTCGTGGGCCAACGGGAGCATGGTGCCGTCGTCGAGCTGCACGGCGGTGGGGGCGCGCCGGTAGCCGAGGGCCTCGAGCAGCGGAGCGTGGAGCTCGCGGGCGACGCGCCAGGAGGCCTCGGGGTCGCGCGCCTCGGCCGCTTTGGCCCGGAGGTCGAAGTACCGCCCGGCGAGGCCGTTCAGCACCTTGAGCGGCGAGCGGACCGGCGGCGTCGACTTCTCGGCCTCGGTCCACCGCTGGAGCACGGACGCGAGGTCGCCCTCGAGCAGCGCGTCGAGGTAGTGGTGCGAGTAGAACTCGCCGCGGTTGTCGATGCCGGTCAGGTCGAGGGGCACGGTCGCTCGCTCGGTGGACGTTACCACCGTCGAGAGGACGACGGATGCGCTCCGCCGATCGGACACGGTCCGATCGATTTTTCCTTCAGATCGCCCAGGTACCGTGGTGGGCAGCTGGTCCGCGGGCTGAGGCGATCATCGCCCCGGGTCCAGCTCGACCTCCCGATGCCCCTACCGGACGTGCAGGTTCACCGCGCGTAGACAGCCGGACCCGGCTGCGAACGTGAGGTACAGCTCGCCCCGATCGTCGTAGGCGGCGACCCGCCACACCGGGTCGCTGTCCGGAGGCGCGTGCGGGTTCGCGATCCGGAACAGGTGGCCGAACAGGCCGAACGCATCGTCGACGGTCTTGCAGGTGTCGGCGCCGACGACCAGTTCCAGTCCCGGGCCAGCCGTCGCCCCGTCGCCGGGAACCTGCAGCCGAACCCGCTCGAACCCGCCGCCTCGGCCGGTGAACAACGCGTAGGGTCCCTGGGTACCGGCGGCCTCCATCGGCCGGGCGATCACGGCCTCGACTGCGGCCCGGTCCACCGGGGCTGCCAGGAGGCGTGCCACTGCCTCCAGCGGATCGGGCGGCTGGGTCTGCGTCGCACAGGCGTAGAACGGCGTCATCGGATCCTCACGGTGCAGGGGGGTGGGCGCGGTCCCAATCTTCCGCGTTGAGCCGCGCATAGAGGTCCCAGTAGTTCTTGGCGGTCGGATCGTCGCTCGGCTGCTCGCCGGTCGCGAACATGTTCACCAGGCGATCGACGAGCGTGGCGCGGTCGATGCGGCCGGCCTGGAACTCCGCCCAGGCGGCGACCTTTTCCGCGGCGGTAGCGCCGGTGATGCCCGGGTCCTGGCCGGGGTTGTTGGTCATCACGTCGTCGCGCACCTCCAGCTCCTCGATCGTGGCGTGGGCCTCCCCCTCCAGGTCGATGCGGGTGTTGATGTCGATGTAGGTCTGGCGGTCGAAGCTGGGGTCGTTTCGGTACTTCGCGGGACCGTCCAGCGCGTGCCCGACCTCGTGGGCGAGCGCCCGGGAGAACTCCACGGGGTCGGCGAGATCGTTCGGGTCGACGACGATCCGCAGGCCCAGCGTGAACGTTCCGCCACCCGCCTTCCCGCTCTCGAACCGGTACCCCTGGTTGCGGATGGTGGCCACGTCCGCGGTGAGCTTCGGGGAGGAGGCGATCGCGGGGTCCACCCGGGCGTCGATCGGGTCCGACGGGGTGCACCCGA
>JBEBJW010000891.1:0-3757 GCA_040079715.1 Myxococcota bacterium
TTCGGGCGCACGTGTGGATCGCAGGTCGGGTGCAGGGAGTCAGCTTCCGCGCGGGGACTGCGCGCGAGGCCCGCAGGCTCGGCGTCGCCGGGTGGGTCCGGAACCTCCCGGACGGCCGGGTCGAGGCGGTGTTCGAGGGGCCGCGCGCCCGGGTGGACGCCGCGCTCGCGTGGTGCGCGACCGGCACCCCGGAGGCCCGGGTCGACCAGGTGACCACGGTGTGGGAGTCGGCGGTCGGGGACGGCGCGGACGGCGGGTTCACCGTCCGTGGTTGACGACGCCGCCCCCGAGCCGCCCGAGGCGTTCCGGCCGCTCGACCCGCGTGCCCGGGTGCTGTTCCACGTCCAGGCGCTGGTGACGCTGGTCGTGGCGTGGACCCCGATGGTCGTCGGGCTGACCGCGGTCGGTGCGGTGATGGTCGACCCGCGCGGGGCGATGATCGTCGGCGCATGCCTGTGGTTCGCGCTGTTCCTGGTCGCGGTGTGGTGGCCGTCGCTGTCGTACGACCGGTACGGGTGGGCGATCACCGCCGACGAGCTCGTCGTCCGCCAGGGGGTGCTGTTCCGGGTCGTCGCGGCGATCCCGCTCGCCCGGGTCCAGCACGTCGACGTCCGCCAGGGGCCGGTCGAGCAGTGGCTCGGCCTGGCGCGGGTCCACGTCCACACCGCGTCGGGGGTCGGGGCGGACGGGGTGATCCCCGGGCTCGCGCTCGCCGAGGCCGAGTCGGTCCGCGATCGGCTGGTGGCCGGGGCCCGGGCCGACGATGGCGTCTGAGCCCGACTGGTCGCGGCTCCACCCGGCGTCGGTGCTGGTGAACCTGGTCCCGCGGATGTGGTCGCTGCTCCGGAGCGCGTGGCCGCTGCTGCTGGCGATGCTGTACGGCGGGCGGACCCGCGAGGGCCTGTTCGACGTGGCGATCGGCGCGCTGTTCCTCGGGGTGGCGCTCGGCGCGGCCGCGATCCACGCCTTCACCCTCCGGTACCGGGTGGCGGACGGCAAGCTCGAGATCCGGTCGGGCCTGCTGAACCGCCAGGCCCGGGTGATCGCCTGCGACCGGGTCCAGAACGTCGAGCAGGTCCAGAACGTGTTCCAGCGGGTGTTCGGGCTGGTCGAGGTCCGGATCGAGACCGCGTCCGGCCGGGAGGTCGAGGGGCTGCTGTCCGCGGTGTCCTCCGCCGACGCGGTCGCGCTGACCGCCGCGCTCGAGGCCGGGCGCTCGACCGCCGCCGGGTTCGCCCTGCCCCTCGGGGAGCCGCACCCCGCCGCGTCGGACGTCCCGCTGGTCCGGAGCGGGCCGATCGAGCTCGTGTGGTACGGCGCGTCCGACCTGCGGATCGGGGCGGTCGCGATGGGCCTCGTGGTGGTGGGCGAGCTCGTGCCGGGCGTGTCGGCGCGGATCGGCCAGGCGAGCGAGGCGTTCGGGTCGCTGGTCGGGGTGGCGGTCGCGCTCGCGCTGGTGTCCGGCGGGTGGCTCGCGGGGATCGCAGCGGCGGTCGTCCGGTTCTGGGGGTTCGAGCTCCGGTCCACGCCGCGGGCGCTGATCGCCGAGCAGGGCCTGCTGACCCGGCGGCGGGCCGAGCTGCGGCGGGACAAGGTCCAGCTCGTCACCTGGCGCGAGCCGGTGTTGCTGCGGCCGTTCGGGTTCGGGTCGCTCGCTATCGAGACTGCGGCGGCGCGGGAGGGCGGGTCCGGGACCGAGCGGTCCGAGGCGGTGGTGCCGTACGTCGAGCGGGACGGCGTCGGCGACCTGGTCCGGGCGGTGCTGCCGGTCGACGACGTCGATCCGGCCTCGGTGAGCCTCCACCCAGCCGCCCCGGGGGCCGGTCCGTACGCGATGATCGGCGCGGCGATCCGAACCGCGATCCCCGCCGTACTCCTCGCGGGGGTCCTGTGGCCGAACGGAGCGCTCGCATTCGGGCTCGTCCCAGCGGCGATCGCGCTGGCGCGGCTCGACGTCGCCCGGCAGGGCTGGCGGGTGACCGACCGGTGGGTGGTGGCGCGCCGCGGGGTGCTCACCCGGTCGACCGCGATGATCGCGCGGGCGAAGCTCCAGTCGGTGGTGCTGATCCAGGGGCCGATCCTCCGGCGGTTCGGCCTCGGCCGGCTGTCGCTGCGGGTCGCGGGGTCGCGGGTCGACCTGCCGGTGCTGCGGTGGGCGGACGCGCGGGCGCTGCAGGACCAGCTCACCCGGGAGCTGCGGCTGTCGGCGGAGCGGTCGAACCGGTAGACTGGGCCGCGATGGCTCGCCTCCGGTCCGCCGCGACGCTGTGCTCCGAAGGGTGCCCGACCCCGGTCGCGGCGTGGCGGTGACCTACACCTTCGTCCGGTGCCTCGGCCGGGGCGGGTTCGGCGAGGTGTACCTCGCGGTCCGCCGGGCGCCGGACGGGCTCGAGCGGCGGGTCGCGGTCAAGGTGCTGCGGTCGGACCTGCCGGACGGCACGCTCGCGATGGCCCGGCTGACCGACGAGGCGCGGCTGCTCGCGATCCTCGACCACCCGTCGATCGTGGCCGCCCACGAGCTGACCCGGCTGCACGGGCGGGTGGCGCTGATCACCGAGTACATCGAGGGGGCGGACCTCGCGCGGTTCTGCTCGGTCCACCACCGGCTGCCGGAGAAGGTGATCGTGTCGGCGGTGGCGTCGGTCGCGTCGGCGCTCGACTGCGCGTACAACACGCCGAGCCCGGAGACCGGCAAGCCGCTCCGGATGGTCCACCGGGACATCAAGCCGGAGAACCTGCGGCTGTCGCGGCACGGCGAGGTCAAGGTCCTGGACTTCGGGATCGCCCGGTCCGGCGAGCTCGCCCGCGAGGCGCGGACCTCGTCCGGGAACGTCCCGTTCACCCCGGGGTACACGCCGCCGGAGGCGTTCGTCGCGCTGAAGCAGGAGCCGCCGACCGACGTGTTCGCGCTCGGGGCGACGGTGTACCGCCTGCTGACCGCCGAGCGGTTCTACGAGGGGATCAAGGTCAAGGACCAGGCGGCGCTGTCCGGCGCCCCGGACAAGTACGCGGCGTACCTCGCGGAGCGCCTGGCCGAGCTCCCCACGAGCCACCTGCCGATCGTCCGGCTGGTCCGGTCGATGCTGTCGTACGACCCGGCCGAGCGCCCGACCGCGGCGGCGCTCCAGTCGACGGCGGAGCTGCTGTCGGAGGCGCTGCCCGGCCCGACGGCGCGCCGGTGGGCGAAGGAGACGGCGTGGCCGGAGGAGCGGGCGCTGGGCGAGGCCCCGCTGCTCGGGATGACGATGAGCGAGGATCGGCCCGGCGACTCGGTGATCATCGACAGCCGGCGCCTGGTCCCGCCGCCCCGTCCGGCGCGGTCCCGGCCGCCGGCGCCCGAGCGGCTCCACGCCGACCGGCTCGAGCGGCACGCGGAGCGGCCTCAGCCGGAGCGGTTCGTCGCGGGGCCGGCGCGGTCGTCGGGTCCGTTCGCGGGTCCGCAGGCGGCGCCGATCCCGTGGATGCCGATGATGCTCGGGTTCGCGTCGCTGTCGATCGGGATGGTGGTCCTCGGGGTGGCGGCGTTCGCGGCGGGGCTGATCGTCGGCTGGTGAGCCGTCCCCGGCGTGCCCTGCACGAAACTTGCGAACGGCGTGCGCCGGAGCCCCGCGAGGCCGCCGATACCGGTGTAGCGGGAGGTCTCGATGGACGACCTGATGCCCGCGCCGATGGCCGGGCCGAGTTCCACGTCGATGGCTGGGCCGCTGCCGCTGGTGCCGCCGGCGGGGACGGGGACGCGGGACGCCGAGCGCGCGAC
>JBEBJW010000892.1:0-3755 GCA_040079715.1 Myxococcota bacterium
GGTGTCGATCGCCGGCGCTGCGCGGTCGAGCTCGGTCGACACGGAGCGGGTGCAGGCACACCACAGCCACATCAGGGTCATGAACGGCGTCATGGGGACTCCTCGGTGAGGGTTGCTTCGTAGGCCGCCAGCAGGTCGGCGCCGTACCAGATCCAGATCTCGCCGTGGCGGTCGTCCTGGATCGTGGTGTGGTTGACGAGGTCGGACCGACCGTCGCCGTCGAGGTCGGCGTGGATCTCACCGAAGAATGGCGAGTTGCCGAACGGGATGGAGCCGAGGTCGAGGCCGCGGGTCACGTCGAGCGGGTGGTCGTACGGGGAGAACAACACGATCTGGGCGTCGGAGGCGTCCGCGAGGAGCTCGTCGACGCCGTCGCCGTTGATGTCGCCGATCGCGTGGTGGACGAACCCGTTCTGCTGGACGACCGACGGCGGGAGCTGCTCGAGCCAGCCGGAGACGGGCGCCGCCAGCAGCACGCCGTCGCTCCAGAACCCGCCGTAGATCAGGAGGGGAGGCTGGTCGGGGAACAGGTGTCCGGCGTCGTGGATCGCCCTCGCGTGCTGGCTGCCGAGGGCGATGGCGTCCTGCTCGGTGAGGTGGGTGCCGCGGGGCTGGAGGAGGTCCCACACGAAGGTCCCGATGCCGCAGTCCCCGGCGAGGTCGTTGCCGATCGCGATCGCGGGGTGGCCCGGTCCGAGGTGGTCGCGCAGAACGGTGGGGTCGGAGTGGGTGAAGCAGGAGGGCACGCCGAGGGACGAGAACTGGGTGGGATCGGCGTCTTCGACGAGGTAGGCCGGGATCCTGCCGTGAAACGGACCGTAATAGATGTAGGCGTCGAGCCACGGGCCGGCGAACAGGACATCGGTGACGCCGTCCTGGTCGGCGTCGATCTGCCCGACTGGCACGCCGAGCGCTGCAGAGTTGTAGTCGCCCTCGTCGATCCACGCGACGCCGTCGTGGCTCAACCCCGAGTACTTGCGTCCCAAGATGGGTCCGAGGTGGAGATCGAGCGACAACCACAGGTCGAGGTGCCCGTCGTCGTTCACGTCCCCAGCGACGCTGGTGTCGTGACCGGGAAGGTTCTCGAGCATGCCACGGTAGGTGCTGACGCCGTCCCACCAGTCGAGGACGTGGTGGTCCCCCCGGGGCACGGCCCCGTCCATCAGCAGCACCCAGTCGAGGTCGAGGTCCGGGAACAATTCAGCAGCGATGTCCGCCAACAACACCGAGGGGTCCCCCTGGTAGGCAGGGACCACGGCGACATGCCCGCCGAACTGAGAGCCAGGCATGCCGATCAACCGGGCGGAGGGCGGGACCACGAACCCGTACGGCAGGTCCGGGAGCGCGCGTTGCCCCGTGTCGGTCGGAGGCAGGGGCACGGTCGGGCCCGCATGGCGGCACGAGCCCGCGAGGAGCCAGGCTGCGAGGTGCGTCACGGGCAGTCCGTGTAGCTCTTGCGGGCCCACACCAGGTTGCCGGTCGACGATGACACGGGATCCTCCGCGTTCATCGCGTCGACGAACACGATGTGCGCGACATTGTCCTCGCGGTTCAGCGCCAGGACCGGCTGCCCGTACCGGATCGATTGATGGTCGGCGGGCGCCGGAGGTGCCTTCACCCGCTCGACGGTCACGCGCCGGACGAGCACCGGTTCGCGACCCACACCCGAAGCTGAATGCCCGGGTTGATCGACGCGTCGTCCGCCAGGTAGGCGACGAACTGCCGGGTGCCGTCGACAGCGACGTACGCGTGCTGCTCGGAGTGCCCCGCAGAGACGGTGTCGAGCGAGGCGCTCCAGTTGTTGGTCCAGGTCTGGCAGGTGACCGCGCCGCCGTAGGTGCACTGCGCGTACCGGACCGCGGCCGAGGTCCCTTGGCCCTCGGTCCACACCGCGTGGCCGACGTTGTTGCTCTGGACGAACAGGTACGGGTACCCGCTCGGGTCTCCGTAGGTGGAGGAGACGATCTTGGTGGCGATCGGCTCGGCCGGGGGCGGCGTCGCGTCCGGGAAGTGCAACCGGAGCTGATCGTTCGTGTTGCCGCTCGGTCGGAAGCTGCCCGCCACGATCCGGCCTCCCCCGAGGAAGTCGAAGCTCGGGTGGTCTTCGGGGCCGAGGCCTCCGCCGTCCGCGAGGGCGATCTCACCGGTCCAGGTGGTGCCGGAGATCGCGTTGTCTCGGTTGCACCGCAGCTGGTCGTTGTTGCCGCCGCCGGACGGCGCGTAGGTGTAACACACGTTGGCGTGGGTGCCGTTGTACACGGTGGAGGTCCGGCCGCGGTCGTTGCAGGTGAACCCGCTGTTGCTCGACACCGTCCAGCTCGTGCCGACCGCGAGGTTGGTGGCGCCGGACGTCGTGACCGACACCGCCATCAGGTCGGCGTTCGCGATGGCGCAGTTCGGATCGAGGTGCTGGATCGTGCTGGCGGTCAGCTCGATCGGCGAGCTGTTGTTGGTCCGCCGCACGGCGATCGAGGTGTGCAGGAGGTGCTGCTCGACGTGGAACCCGGGCCGGACCGCGACGTTGGTGCGGTAGGTCGCGGTCGTGCAGCCGTTGCCGTGGCTGCAGGTGTAGCGCCACAGAATCGGGTCCGACAGGTCGGTGCCGGTCTCGTGGACCTCAGCGAGGATGAACACGTCGTCGTCGGTGGGCCACTGCCGGATCGAGGCGCCCTGCGCGATGACCCCGCCGCTGGCGGTGTACACGGTGGTGAGGTTCGGCCAGTCGGCGCGGGCGTCGGGTGCGAGCCACGCGCTCAGCGCGAAGAGGAAGCCGGAAGCCGGAAGCCCATGCGCACCTCCCCCGTGTGACGGCACTCTGGCATGGGTTGGCGAATAGCGCAAGTCCGGGTGGTGGTGCAGAAGCGGGACCGCGGCCCGGGCGGCAGCGCCGTGTCGGCTGCGCCAGGCGGACCGGAGCGTGGCCGGAGGCCAGTCGCGAAGCGACCGAAGCGCGGAGGGAGGCCGACGGCGCGCAGCGCCGGGGCGCCCGACCGAGCTCCCTGCATGCTGCCGGCCGTGGTCGACGCGGAGGAGCGCGTCCTGGCGCGGGTGAGACATCCCGATACCGTTCGACCCGGGAGCGGCCCGGACCCCCGGTGTACCGGTGGTGCACCGGGAGGTCGGATGTCGAGCATGTACGCGGTGCGGGTGATCGGGGTCGACGAGGCGGGCGTCTCGCTCGGCGTGACGGTGGTCCACCCCGACGCGAGCGAGGTGTCGGACTCGCCCGGGCTCGCGCTGATGCTCCTGTTCGACCGGGCGACCCCGCGCGACCCGCTCGGGCGCGAGTTCGATCTCACCACGGTGATGGACGGCGACTGGTCGCGGGCCAACGCCCGGGGGTACGTCGCCCGGGTCGTCCACGAGGCCGGCGGCGCGCTGCGGATCGACACCACCCACCCGGGGTGGCACCAGCACCTGCGCGCCGGCCAGTCGTGGGACAGCGCCGCGTTCGATCCGGCGTGGGACTACCGCCCGCGTGAAGCGTTCGCGCCGCGGACCGACGACGGGGCGCGGTCGCTCGATCTCGACGGGCCCGGGTTCGCGCCGTTCCCGGGCTGGCTGTTCGCCGGGCACCACCCGCTCCGCGACCTGCCGGCGGTGGCGTGGGCGCCCCGGTTCGACGGGAGCGCGTACGCAGCGACGGGGGAGGTGCTCCGCGGGGTGGACCTCGTGACGGCGCGGCTCCGGCCGTGGCTCGGCAGGACGGTGGTGCTCGAGGGCTCGGGCGGGGACCTCCAGGTGGGGGTGATGGT
>JBEBJW010000893.1:0-3750 GCA_040079715.1 Myxococcota bacterium
CGCGATCGGCGTGTTCGTGATGGTCGCGATCGGCGGGGCGTTCGAGGGCGTCAGCATCGGGGTCGGCGCCGGCAACGTCAAGGTCGACTCGCCGTACACCATCACCGTGCTGTCGCTGGTGCTGTCGCTGTTCGCGACGATGAACGTGGCGGCGATCGCCGGCAACGCCGCGTGTCGGGACGTCGAGGAGGGGATGCACCCGCTGGTGTACACCACGCCGGTGCCGAAGCTCGCGTTCCTCGGCGCGCGGTGGCTCGCCTCGCTCGTGACCACCGGGTGGATCGTGTCGGCGATCCCGGTCGGGCTGCTGCTCGGCGCGAAGCTGCCGGTGCTCGAGCCCGAGCGCGTGGGGTCGTGGTCGGTCGCGACGGCGGCGGTCGCGCTGCTCGGGTGGGTGCTGCCGAACCTCGTGTTCACCAGCGCGCTGTTCTTCGGGCTCGCCGCGCTGACCCGCCGGATGTTCCCGAACTACATCGGCGGGATCCTGCTGCTCGTCGGGTACCTCGGGTCGAGCGCGCTGACCGCCGACCTCGACAACGAGACGGTCGCGGCGATGATCGACCCGTTCGGCCTCGGCGCGTTCGAGCACCAGACGGACTACTGGTCGCCGCACGAGCGGAACACCACGATGCCGTGGCCGTCCGGGGTGTCGATCGCGAACCGGGCGCTGTGGATGGCGGTCGGGCTCGGGTTCCTCGCCGGCGGGATCGGGCTCGCGCGGCTCGACCAGGACGGCCGATCGCTCCCGTTCCGGCGCCGGAAGGCGGCCCCGGTCGAGGCGGCGGTCGAGGAGCGGGCGATCGACGTTCCGTCGGTGGTCCGGCGCTTCGATCGGCCGACCCGGCTCGCCCAGGGGTGGGCGCTGACCCGGCGGGCGCTGCGCGACGTGATCGGGCACCGGTACTTCTGGGCGTTCGTCGGGGCGGCGGTGCTGTTCCAGCTCCTGAACGCGCAGGTGATCGGCACCCTGTACGGGACCGACACCTGGCCGGTGACCTACCAGGTGATCGAGGTGCTCGAGGGCACGTTGCAGTTGTTCTTGCTGGTGGTGCTCACGTTCTACGCCGGCGACCTCGTGTGGCACGAGCGGGACCTCGGGTCGGCGGCTCTGTACGACAGCCTGCCGGTGCCGGACGCGCTCCCGATGGTGGCGAAGGCGGTGGCCCTGTTCGCGGTGATCGCCGGGATGCACGTCACCGTGTTGGTGATGGGGGTCGGGATCCAGCTCGTGGAGGGCTACACCCACCTCGAGCTCGGGCTGTACGCGCAGTGGCTGTTCGGGCTGTCGCTGCTCGACTGGCTGCCGTACGTCGCGCTCGCGCTCGCCGTCCACACCGTCGTGAACCACAAGATCGTCGGGCACCTCGTGCTGGTCGCGTTCTGGGTCGGGCAGGGGTTCCGCGGCGCGATGGGGTTCGAGTACAACCTGCCGTGGTTCGGCAGCGATCCGGGGCGGACCTGGTCCGACATGAACGGGTGGGGCTGGTTCCTCGGCCCGTACCTCGTGTACAAGGCCTACTGGATCGCGGTCGCGGTGGTGATCGCCGGCCTGGCCCGACTGTGGTGGGTCCGGGGGACGGACGTCGGGCGGCGGTGGCCGGAGGCCCGGCGGCGGCTGGATCGGGGCACGGTGACGACCCTCGCGGTCGGCGCGACGGCGGCGGCGGCGCTCGCCGGGCTGATCGTGCTGAACACGAACGTCCGGCGCGACTACCGGTCGAGCGTGGACCAGCGCCGGCAGCAGGTCGACTACGAGACCCGGTACAAGCCGGTGTGGGACGGCGCGCCCCACCCGCGGATCACCGACGTGACCCTGACGGTGGACCTGTACCCGAAGACGGGCGTGGTCCACGCCGCGGGGACGATGGGGCTCGAGAACCGCACCGGCGCGGCGATCGCGCGGATCCTGCTGTCGGTGCCCCAGACCGCCGAGCTCGCGTCGCTGACGCTCGATCGGCCGTTCACCGAGTCGGACGTCGACGCCGAGCTCGGGCTGCGGGTGTGGACCCTCGCGACGCCGCTCGAGCCCGGCGAGCAGGCGATCCTGTCGTTCGACCTGACCGTGCCGGATCGCGGGTTCCCGAACCGGGGGGCCAACACCTCGGTCGTGCCGAACGGCAGCTTCGTCCACTCGGGCGAGGTGATCCCCGGGCTCGGGTACGAGCGGCAGGGCGAGCTGTCGGCGAAGGCCGAGCGGCGGAAGTACGACCTGCCCGAGCGCCCGCGGATGCTCGATCTGGACGACCCGGTCGCGCGGACCCGGAACTACCTGACCGACGACGCGGACCGGGTGCAGCTCGACGTCACGGTGACGACCGATCGCGGACAGACGGCGCTGGCGCCCGGGGCGCTGATCGGCCACGGCGAGGACGGGGACCGCGCGTGGTACCACTACCGGACGGTCCGGCCGATCCTCCACTTCTACAGCTTCCTGTCGGGGGCGTGGGAGATCCAGCGGGATCGGTGGGGCGACGTGGCGATCGAGGTGTACTACGACCCCGCGCACCACTACAACGTCGACCGGATGATCGCGTCGGTCCAGGCGTCGCTCGCGTCGTTCTCGTCGGCGTTCGGCCCGTACCAGTACGGTGAGGTCCGGATCGTGGAGTTTCCGCGGTACGAGCAGTACGCGCAGTCGTTTCCGTCCACGATCCCGTTCAGCGAGGCGATCGGGTTCGTCGCGCGGCTCGACGATCCGGACGAGGACGTGGACTTCCCGTACTACGTGACCGCGCACGAGGTGGCGCACCAGTGGTGGGCCCACCAGGTGATCGGGGCGGACGCGCAGGGCAGCACGGTGTTGTCCGAGACGTTGGCTCAGTACTCGGCGCTGAAGGTGATGGCCGAGGCGTACGGCGACGACCAGATCCACAAGTTCCTCCGGTACGAGGCGGACCGGTACTTCAACGCCCGGGCGGTCGAGACGGACAAGGAGGTGCCGCTGCTCCGGGTCGAGGACCAGGGGTACATCCACTACAACAAGGGCGGGATCGCGATGTGGGCGCTCCGGGCCCAGGTCGGGGAGGACCGGCTCGACGCGGCGATCCGGACGTTCCTCGACCGGTGGCGGGACCAGGGACCGCCGTACCCGACGGCCCGCGACCTGTACGACGTGCTCCGGACCGAGCTGCCGGACGCGTCGACGACCCTGCGCGACCTGTTCGAGGCGATCGTGCTGTACGAGAACCGGCCGACGGCGGCGACCGCGACCCGGAACCCGGACGGCACCTACACCGTGCACCTGACGCTGGCGCTCGCGAAGACCGAAGCCGACGCGGTGGGGGAGGAGACCGAGGTCCCGTTCGCCGAGTCGGTCGAGGTCGGGGTGTTCGCCGGGACCGAGGACCACCGCGAGCCGTTGGTGGTGGAGCGGCGGACGTTGACCGGCCCGACCGCGGAGCTCGAGCTGGTGGTCCCCCGGGCGCCGACGCTCGCGGGGGTCGACCCGAACCACCTGCTGCTCGACCGCGACCGGGACGACAACCTGATGCCGGTCAGGGTCGAGGACTGACCGGTCAGCGTGCTGCGGGCAGGCGGACGGCGGCGCTGGCCGGGTCGACCGGGCGGACGAGCCCGGTGGACGAGGTGCCGTTGCTGCCGCACTCCCAGGACGTGCAGTTGTCACCGTTCGGCGGTGCGCAGACCTCACCGATCCACGGGAAGTCGACGCAGAACTGGTCGGCGGCGGGGAGCGAGACGCGGGTCGGCCGGGTGACCGGGCGGACGAGCCCGGTGGACGAGGTGCCGTTG
>JBEBJW010000894.1:0-3743 GCA_040079715.1 Myxococcota bacterium
GCGAGATCCGCGAGGTACGCCCCCACCGCGCCGATCGCCAGCGCGAGCATCGGCAGCTCGGTTCGCGCCAGCCACTGCTCCAGGCCTCGCCCCACGCCCCCTCCGTCCCGACGGTACACCAAGCTCGGGAATACGGTATGGTTCGCAAGCTCGGAGGAACGATGCGGATTCTCACCGGCTGGTGGATCGTGGCAGCGCTCACCGTCGTCGGCTGCGGACCGGCCCCGGACGCTGGGCCCAACCCCGGCGCCGAGGCGATCCGGGTCCGCGGCCCCGCGTCGCTGACCAGCGCGCTGGTGCCGGCGTTGGTCGACAGCTACCGTCGCGCCCGACCCGACGTGACGTTCGATGTGGCGACGGTGCCGGTCGACGACGCGATCCGGGCCCTGCTCGACGACGAGGCGGACCTCGTGCCGACCGCGCGGGCGGCGCGCCCGAACGAGGAGGAGCAGGCGAAGGCGCGTCGGTTCAGCCTCCGCTCGCCCGACGCCGAGCACGTGCTCGCGGTCGACGTGGTCGCGGTGGCGGTCCACCCGAAGAACCCGATCGAGTCGCTGACCTACGATCAAGTGATCGGGGTGTTCTGCACGCGGGAGATCACCGACTGGTCGGCGCTCGGACGGACCCCCGGGCCGATCCACCCGATCGTGCCGGACCTCGGGTCGGGCGATCGCCTGCTGTTCGAGGACTTCTTCTGCGGCCCGAAGGGGATCCATCCGAAGGTGACCGTCGGCACCGGCGAGCAGCTCCAGACCGCGCTCGACGCGGATCCGGACGCGGTCACCTTCGTGTCGTCGTCGGTCCGACCCGGCAAGCGGCTCGCGTTGACGCCGGATCCGAGCGTCCCGCCGGTCCGCCCGACCCAGGACGACATCATCCGCGGGTCGTACCCGCTGTACGGCGACGTGTTCCTGCTGACCCGCGGCCCCGCCACCGGCGAGCTGCGCGCGTTCCTCGACTGGATCGAGTCGCCGGCGGGCCAGGAGATCGTCGACGAGCAGCACTACGTCCCGCTGTTCCTCCGTCCGGAGCGGTTGGACGAGCCCCGGCCGCTGCGCGAGACGCTCCACTTCGAGCCCGGCTCGTCGACCCCGGACGCGCGGAGCCTCGCCCGGATCGGGCTCCTGGTGGACGAGGTCCGCGAGCGCAAGGTCCAGCACGTGATCCTCGAGGGGTACGCCGACGATCGCGAGCCGGACGCGTTCAAGCTATCGGAGCAGCGGGCCTCGGCCGTCCGCGAGCTGCTCGCCGCCCGGGTGCCGGAGCTGTACTTCGAGATCATCCCGCGCGGGCCGAAGTCGCCGATCGCCCCGAACGACACCCCGTTCGGTCGGCAGGTCAACCGGCGCGTTCAGGTATACCTGGCGGAGGACGAACATCCGTCCGCGGCCGAGGTGTCGGCCGATCCCACCCCCTCGCCGGAGCCGCGCTGACCGATGCCGAACCTCGATCTCGTGCCGTTGGACCGGGTCTCCTCGTTCCGCAAGATCGCCATCGGGACCTGGCGGACGGCGAAGGACCCGTCGGTGTACGGGTCGATCGAGCTCGAGATGGACGAGACGCTGCGGTACGTCGAGGCGTTCCGCGCGGCCACCGGCAAGCGGCTGACCGTCACCCACTTGCTGGCTGCCGCGGTCGGCAAGGTGCTCGAGGCGATGCCCGACGCGAACGCCGTCCTGCGGTACGGTCGGATCTACCTGCGCAAGGACGTGTCGGTGTTCTTCCAGGTCGCGATGCAGGATCCCGAGACCGGCCAGATCGACCTGTCCGGGGTCACGATCCGTGACGCGAACCACAAGCCGATCGCCCAGATCGTCGACGAGTTCGAGGCGTCGGCGAAGAAGGTCCGGGCCGGCAAGGACGAGGAGAAGGAGAGCACCCGCCAGACGTTCAAGCGGCTGCCCGGGTGGATCGTCGGGCCGGTGCTCGACACGATCTCGTTCCTCTGCTACACGCTGAACCTCGACCTGTCGTGGGCGGGGATCCCGAAAGATCCGTTCGGATCGGCGATGGTCACGAACGTCGGGTCGCTCGGCCTCGAGGAGGCGTACGTCCCGCTGGTGCCGTACAGCAAGGTGCCGCTGCTGATCGCGGTCGGTGCGGCGAAGCGGGTCGCGGTGGTCCGGGCGGGCGATCGGATCGAGGCGGCGACGGTGATGAAGCTGTACGCGACGTTCGACCACCGGATCCTCGACGGCGCCCACGCGGCGAAGATGGCGGCGACGCTCAAGCAGCTGTTCGCGGATCCGTGGTCCGGGTTCGGCGGGGTGGGGCCCCCTCACGGCGACACCAGGGTCGAGCGCCCGCCTCAGGCCGTGTCGGCGCGCTGAGCCGGCCTGAGCGTGCGGGCGATCGCGGCCGCGAGCTGCTCGGACGGCAGGCCGCGCGGGGTGACGTGGACGAACCCGACCGGGACCGGCAGCGCCGCGGCGACCCGGTACAGCCACTGGTTGCACACGTAGCGCCCCGCGTCGTCCGACAGCGTCGCCCCGAGCGCGTCGGCGAGCCGCACCGGGTCGAGGGTCGCGTACACCGCGAGCGGGAGGGCGTCTCGGTCGCGCGCGTCCCGGTCCGGCCCGGTGGCGCCGGCGGCGTCGGGCCGACCGACCTCGACCCGCACCGCCACCCGCTCCACGCACAGCACCGGCCGGGGTGCCACCCCGGTCCCGACCACCGCGTCGGCGCCGACCGCCCCCGCGTGGGCGATCGCGGCGTCCGGCCCGCTCTGCCAGGTGACCGGGATCACCCGGCCGACGAACCGCAGCCCGTCGAGCTCGAGCCCGTCGATCGCGATCGCGAGCGAGGTGGTGGGGTTGTACGGGACCCCCGGGAACGGCCCGAACCCGGTGACCAGCACGGTCCGCGCGTCCCGCCGGGCGCTCCCCCGGGCCGTCCTCGGTGCCGTCCTCGGTGCCGTCCGCAGCGCCGTCATCGCGCGAACCGGGCGACGACCTCGACGTGACCGGTGTGCGGGAACAGATCGACCGTGAACAGGTCCGTCAGCCGCCCGCCGTGGGCCTCGAGCGCCGGCCGATCCCGCCCGAGGCTCGCCGGGTTGCACGCGACGTACACCAGCGACGCCCACCGCGCCGCGCCGACGTGGGCCGCGACCTTCGGGTGGAGGCCGGCCCGCGGCGGATCCACCACCACGTCCGCCCCGTCGAGGTCGCCGAGCCGGTCCTCGACCTTCGCCGCGAAGAACGTCGCGTCGACCCCGTTGCGGGCCGCGTTGAGCCGGGCGTCGTCGACCGCGTCCGGGTTCTCCTCGATCCCGATCGACCGCTGGTAGTCGGGGGCGAGGTACAGCCCGATCGCGCCGACCCCGCAGTACAGGTCGATCAGCGTCGATGCCCGGTCGGCTCCGGCCCCACGGCGCAGCGCCTCGGCGATCGTATCGTACAGGATCACGGTCCCGGCGGTGTTCGTCTGGAAGAACGACTGGGGCCCGAGGGCGAACACCCGGTCGCCGAGGCGCATCGCGACCCGCTCGTCGCCCCACCGCTGGCGGAGCTCGCCGCGGGCCACGTCGGCGACCGCGTCGGTCACCCGCCACTCGAACCCGGCGACCCCGAGTCCCCCCGTCAGCGTGGCGGCCAACGCGGCCACGATCGGCGCTGCGCCGTCGTCCGGGCCCGATGGGCGGGACGTGGTGAACAGCGACACGAGCAGGGCTCCGCGCCCGTCGAGGCCGGTCGCCTCGCGGATCGCGAGGTGGCGCCAGAACCCCGCGTGGGTCGTGGGGT
>JBEBJW010000895.1:0-3741 GCA_040079715.1 Myxococcota bacterium
CATCAGGAGTGGATCGTGCGTCGATTTCGGGCTTCAGCGTGAATGAAAATGGTCGGGGCGACTGGATTCGAACCAGCGACCACCAGACCCCCAGCACGTTGGATGGGGCGCTCACGTAGGCCAGAAGCACCGCGCCACACGTACAGACAGCCTGTCTGTACACTGTCCGCACAACGGACGAGAGTACCGACCTGCACCTTCACGTGCCCGACAGGCTGTCCGAATTCCGTTCGAACTGCTCTTCTCGAGCCGCTCGAACAGGATCGGGAATCCGCTGCGGTCGAAGAGCAATGCGTGGTGTCGGGTCTCGCAACGTGGCCATCCGACACCTCACGACCGGCCCTCGATGAAACCGGGAACGTCTCGGATGTCTACCTGTCCAGTACGCAGGTCAAGTGAAACCCGTCGCACGATAAATCCAGAAGGCGGAGCCGAACGCACTGTCGTGAACGTTAACGTGTCTCCATTCAGCCGTGGAAGAGACTCGTCCGCTCCCTTTCGGAACTTCGTCAGGACAGTCTCGTAGAGTTCTGGAATCGTGACCGTACGACCAACGTCAAGCACAAATCCCACCATCTCGGCGAATGGTGCTACCGCATCCGGGGTCGATGTGAGTTCCACCTGTAGACTGCACCTCTTCTGCTCTAGTACACGGAAGAGTTCCGGGAGGGTGTCGAGGCGAACCAGAGCACCACCGACATCCAGCTCCATCCAGATGTGTGGCACATCCGTAAACTGGTCGTAGGCCGCGAGCTGCTCAGACTCGGACACGAGGCGCAGCGTCCCACCGCAACACCCGAGAGCGGCCACGATTCGCTTCACTTTACCGGCCATTCACGAACCTCTCCACAGCCTTCCAGAGGTCGGAATCTGTAATGTTCTTCAACGCAGGGTAGGCATCCGCGATGCTGATTGCGAGCAGGCGAGGGTTGCCCAACGCGCCGCTGTTCATGTATGCCCGGGTGGTCGTGAGGTTGTTGGCCACCGCGAACTCCATTTCGGCAGTGAACGCTCGGAGTTCGGCTAGAGCCACCTCCTGCAACGACGCCATGCCCGGCGCAGGAACGGTGCCGGCTGCCATGTCGAGAGCGTGCTTGCCTTCGTGTATCACGGTGGTCACAACATCATCGAGCAGCATCGCATTATTCACCAGGATTGAGTCAGCGCTCCCTGCAGTCCCGGACACGTCGAGCGTTGCGTCCAACACGAGCCGAAGTCGACCCGAAGAAATGGCATCCATAACCGCCTGCGACTCAGCGGTATGAGTGAGGCCCTGCAGCCGTCCGAGCACCTCCTCCATCGCCAGGGGTGCACCCTGTGAGGCCTTCGCAGCGCCCGAGAGGAAAGCGGATCGGCCAAAGAACGTGGCGGACGTTGCGTTGAAAAGACGCTGACCCGCCGAAACACCATACCCCATATACTCGGTATCCGCAGCAAACGAGAACGCAACGAACGCAAACTTCTCGTCGTGGTGCGGGTCGTTGTGACCAGACATCGAAGCGGCCGTGGCGAACGGTTGCGACACGCGAGCTGCGATACCGAACGGATCGAGGTGCATCTCAATCGTGCGGGGTGACTCCCCGGGGGGCAAGAGGCTCGGGAAATAGTCGAACATGTTCGGAAAGACAGGCCATTCCGCGACGTTCCGAGTGGGAGGAGGCGGTGCGATCTCCTCGTCGGCGTCCATGTCGGGGTCAAGACCGTCTTCCGTCCTCATCCCTGTCGGATCCCTTCCCCCAACAGCATTACCCCGGCAGTATCCGTATCTGTTCCGTCCATCGACCATCCCGGCGGGATCAGGTCTGTCCCACCTCCCGAGCCACATCGCGTAGAACCGAGCCCCGTGGTACGCGAGGCCGGTCTCTTCGTCCCGCTCCTTGCCCGTATAGCGGTAGCGCTTCTGCGACACATCGGTGACGGACGCCGAAGCCCACCACGAGGTCGAACCGTACGGGTGGTACTCCTCGTAGCTGATGAGGGCGCCGAGCTCGTCGACCTCCAGCGTCGCCGTCCCCAGATGGTCGTCGAGTTGGTACCGCTGGCGGGGCGGCGGATTCCCGATCGCCGCGCCGTTGGTGACGGTGAGCGTCTCGACCAGCGCGATCCGCCGCTGGTCGCCCATCACGTGCAGCGTCTGCCGCTCCTCCTGCAGCCCCGACGCGGTGCGCTTCCGCCACACCTCGTACCCGCCGACATAGATCCGCTCCTCCTGCACCCCTCCCTTGTCCACCCGCTTGCGGACCCGCTGACCGCCGGCATCGTACGCGTACCAGGCGACGCTCCCGGCCAGGTCGAGGTCCGCGCGTCGGAGCTGGTCCTGATCAGCCCGGACCAGCGCCGGCAGGTGCGGCATCGCGGTCATCGCGCCGCGCTCGTTGTACGGGTACCGGTCGGTGTGGGTTGAGGGGTCGTCGGGGTCGTCGCCCGGCGCGCTCGTGCTCACCAGCTGGTTGTTGCCGGGTTCGTACGCGTACCCACGGCGCCACGCCACCGCGCCGCCCAGGCCCTGCTGGTGCTTCATCTCGAGCAGGTTGCCGACCGCGTCATACCGGTACGATTGGGTGTACTGCCGCAACGCCGGGTCGCCCGGATCTGGGATCGACCCGGTGGCGCCCGCGCAGTCGGCGTAGAACGCGGTCGTCTGACGCTGGTCCACCTTCTCGCGACCGGTGGCCTGGACGAGCCGATACAGCGCGTCGTACGCGAACGTCCGGGTCGGGGTGACCTGGGCGTTCGCGAAGAACTCGGTCTGCTGCGCATCGTCGCGGATCTCGACGATGTTGCCGACGGCGTCGTGGGTGTACTGGAGATCCTGCAGCGCGGTGGCGCCGCGGAGCGTGTGCAGGCGGGTCAGCCAGAACCGGAACGGATCGTAGGTGTAGGTGGTGGCGGTCCCGTTGCCGTAGGTGATGGCCAGGCGCTGGCCACGCGCGTCGTACGCGATGTGGTCCACGAACGAGGTGGCGGCATCCCCCCGAACTCCGACTGCTACCGTGACGAGCCGTCCGCCTTCGTCGTAGGTGCGGGTCGTGCTCGAGCCGTCGGGGCTGACCTCAGACGTGACCCGGTCGAGCGCGTCATGGCCCGTGGTGACGGAGAACGGCTCGGGGTCGAGCGCCGGGTCCGCGTCCCAGTCCGCGTCGACGGTGATGTCGGCCAGCACCTGGCGCGTCTGGGACACGGTCCGCCCGCGGAAGTCGTGCCCGAGGGTGACCCGACCGGCCGGGTCGTCGACCTGCACCGGACGGCCCTTCGCGAACGGCGGAGGCTCCGGGAGCGCGTCTCCGTACACCGTGCGGGTCGAGCGGCGCTCACCGGCGCCCTCGTCGACCCAGGTCCCGACCGGGCGCCGCAGCGCATCGTAGGCGGTGCGAAGCGACAGGTTCCCGCTGCGCCAGACGCGGAGCGGCTGACCCGCCACGTCGACCAGGATCCGGGTCTCCCCGCGCCCGCTCACCCCGTCGTAGCCCTCATCGGCGGCGCCGGTGAACAGCGGGCGGCCGACGAGATCGAACGTCTGCACCTGCGTCGCGTTGCCGCGCGCGTCGGTGACCTGCAGCACGTTGCCCTGCACGTCGAGCGTCAGGTGGGTGACGTGCTCGGTCAGGCCGTCCGGCGTCTCGGTCGACCGGTACACCCGACCCTGGGCGTCGAGGTGGGTCGTGGCCGGCGTGTCGTGGAACGGGCTCGTCGGGTCCGTGTCGTGCTCGTCGTACACCGAGACCTGCCACGGCGTGTACG
>JBEBJW010000896.1:0-3738 GCA_040079715.1 Myxococcota bacterium
CGTCGCCGGGCCGCGGCCGCTCGCGGTCGAGGTCGCCGGCCGGCTGTTCCGGGTCGACGCCGACTGCACCCCCGCCGATCAAGAGGGCGTGGTCCTCGGTCGGGACGTGCTGGCCGGCCGGTTCCTGCTCCGCCCGTGACCGCGCCGCCTGCGGCCGTCTCCCTCCCCTCACCCGCCGGACCCGCCCGATGAGCGCGCTCACCCGCTTCGCCCGAACCTACGGGACGCCGTACCTGCCGTGGTACATCGCCGGTGCTGTCGCGCTCACGGTGACCAACGGGCTGTCGGTGACGATCCCGCTGTACCTGGCGGAGGGGATCGACGCCCTCGGGCACGGGCTCGACGCGCGTCCGATCGTGCTGCGGTCGGCGGCGATCGTCGCGGCGATGGGCACGGCGGTGATCGGGATCCGCACCGCGTCGCGGCTGTTGTTCTTCACCCCGGGCCGGCTGATCGAGGCGCGGATCCAGCACGACCTGTTCGCGAAGATCCTCGAGCAGCAACCCGAGTTCTTCGCCCGTCACCCACAGGGAGACCTCACCAGCCGGTTCACGTCCGACGTGATGAACGCGCGGCTGCTGTTCGGGTTCACCGCGCTCGGGATCGTGAACACGGCGTCGGCGGCGGTGTTGGCCGGGCTCCAGCTCGTGAAGCTGTCGCCGGCGCTCGGGCTGCTGGCCGCAGTCCCGCTCGGGCTCGCGTTCCTCGCCACCACCGTCGCGGTCGACCGGATGCGCGACCTGATGCGCCAGAACCAGCAGCGGCTGGCGTGGGTGTCCGAGCACGCGCTGACCAGCTTCCAGGGGATCGCCGCCGTCCACGCGTTCGGCGCCGCCGGCGCGCTGACCCGCGTGTTCCGCGAGCACAACGAGGCGATCGGGCGGAACCAGATCGCCCGATCCGGGCTCCGGGTGGCGATCGGGCCGCTGCTCGGCCTCGCGGCGTCGCTCGACGTGTTCCTCGCGCTGTGGCTCGGGGGGCCGGGCGGGCTCGTCGGCCACCTGACCGCCGGCGAGATCGTCGCGTTCGCCGCGATCGTCGCGTACCTCGTCGCGCCGCTGCGGACGCTGACGTTCACCCTGTCGGTGGTCCGCCAGTCGACCGCGTCGCTCGAGCGGCTCGACGCGGTGCTGTCGACGGTCCCCCACCGCCCGGATCGGGCCGACGGGCCCGGCGCGCCCGCGCCGACCGCGCCGCCGGCGATCTCCCTCCGCAGCCTGTCGTACCGGTACCCCGGGTCCGATCGCGACGCGCTGCGCGAGGTGTCGGTCGACGTGCCGTCCGGCGGGGTCCTCGGGGTGTTCGGCCCGACCGGCAGCGGCAAGTCGACCCTCGTGCGGTGCCTGCTCCGCCTCGATGACCCGCCCCCCGGCGCGGTGTGGATCGACGGGACGGACGTGCGCTCGATCGACCTCGACCGCTGGCGCCGGGCGGTGGCGCTGGTTCCGCAGCGGGCGTTCCTGTTCTCGGAGTCGGTCCGGGACAACATCCTCCTCGGGTCCGACCCGGCCCGGCTCGACGCGCTGATCGACGCCGCCCAGCTCCGGGTCGACGTGGCCGCGCTCCCGGACGGGCTCGACACGGTGGTGGGCGAGTCCGGGCTGACCCTGTCCGGTGGCCAGCGGCAGCGGGTGGCGCTCGCCCGCGGGCTCGGCCGCGACGCGGTGGTGCTGGTGCTCGACGACGTGCTGTCGGCGGTCGACCCGACCACCGAATCGGCGCTGATCCGGAACCTCCGGCAGCGCGCCGGCTGCCCGACGACGGTGATCGTGTCGAACCGGGTGAGCGCGCTCCGCCACGCCGACGTGATCGTGGTGCTGGAGGACGGCGCCGGGGTCGACCGCGGCACCCACGCCGAGCTCGTCCGCCGGCCGGGCCCGTACCACGACGCCGCCGAGCGCCAGGAGGACCGCGGATGAGCGCCGCGCCGACGAGCCCACCGGCCGGGAACCGGTCGCACCTGCGCGCCCTGCTGCCCCACCTCCGGCCCGACACCCGGTGGTACGTCGCCGCGCTGGCGATGGCGCCGGTGTCCGCCGGGCTCGCGATCCTCCAGCCGTGGCTGCTGAAGCAGGCGATCGACCGCGGGGTCACCGTCGACGACCCGCGGATGCTGGTCACCCTCGCGGTCGGGTACCTCGTCGCCGGGGTGGTGTCGTTCGGGGCGGAGTCCGGCTACACGATGGCGCTCGCGGTCGGCGCCACCCGGTCGATCACCCGGCTGCGCGAGGCGGTGTACGTCCACGCGCTCGGGCTCGGCCAGTCGTTCCACGATCGCGAGCCCACCGGGCGGCTGCTCACCCGGGTCACGAGCGACATCGAGGCCCTCGGAGAGACGCTGACCGCCGGCGCGATCACGATCGTGCTCGACGTGCTGGTCGTGGTGGGCGTGCTGATCGCGATGCTGACGCTCGATCCGTGGCTCACCGCGATCCTGTTGCTGGTGGTGCCGCCGCTCGGGCTCGCGATCGAGGTGATCCGGCGGCGGATGCGGACCCTGTTCGTGGCGGTCCGGAGCGCGCTGTCCGAGATGATCGCGTTCGCGGCGGAGCGGATCACCGGGATCGAGGTGGTCCAGCTGTACAGCGACGAGCAGCGGTCGCTCGCGAAGTTCGACGAGCGGCTCGGTCGGTATCGCGACGGCAACGTGTCGAGCAACGTGTACGACGCGCTGATGTTCGCGCTGGTCGACGGCGTGACCTCGATCACGATGGCGCTGATGCTGTGGTACGCGACGGCCCCGTGGTTCGAGGGCGTCGCCACCGCCGGGCTGCTCGCCGCGTTCGTCGACTACATCGGCCGGCTGTTCACCCCGATCCGCGAGCTGTCGAACAAGCTCGCGACCCTCCAGCGCGCGGCGAGCTCGGTCGACAAGATCGGCGACCTGCTCGAGTGCCGCGAGCGGGTCGCGCACGGCGACGCGCCCCTCGCGGGCCCGGCCGGCGACGTGGTGCTCGACGAGGTGCGGTTCGCGTACGGCGAGGGCCCGCACACCGGCGAGCGCGACGTGCTGCACGGCGTGTCGCTCACGATCCGCCCGGGCGAGGTCGTCGCGCTGGTCGGGCGGACCGGCTCGGGCAAGACCACGATCGGCAAGCTCCTGATCCGGGCGTACGGCGGGTACCGCGGCCAGATCACCGTCGACGGGGTGCCGCTGGCCGACCTGGCCCCCGACGCGCTCCGGCGGCGGATCGGGTGCGTCCAGCAAGACGTGGTGCTGTTCCCGGCCAGCGTCCGGTTCAACCTCGCGCTCGGCGAGGCGATCCCGGACGAGCGGCTGGTCGAGGCGCTGGTGCTCGCCCAGGCGACCGATCTCGTCGCGCGGCTCGGCGGGCTCGACGGGACGATCGAACACGGCGGGCGGAACCTGTCGGTCGGCGAGGCCCAGCTCCTGTCGTTCGCCCGGGTGCTCGCCCGCGACACCCCGCTGGTGATCCTCGACGAGGCCACGGCGTCGGTCGACTCGCTGACGGAGGCGCGGATCCAAGCGGCGACCCGGGTGCTGCTCGAGCGGCGCACCGTGCTGGTCGTGGCCCACCGCCTGTCGACGATCACCCACGCCGACCGGATCGTGGTCCTCGACCACGGCACCGTGCTCGAGTCGGGCCGCCACGCCGAGCTGTTGACCCGCGACGGCCCGTACGCGGCGCTGTTCCGGAGCCAGTTCGACACGCCGCTCGACGCCCCCGACCGGCGGAAGTCCGGGGCCGGGTAGCCGCCCGCCCCCTGCCTGCTCCC
>JBEBJW010000897.1:0-3736 GCA_040079715.1 Myxococcota bacterium
GACGCTGGTGGGACAGGGCCGGCCCGCCGGCCGCGAGCCGCACCGCCGCCAGCACCGCCAGGATCAGCGGCCCGCGCGCGATCAGCCCCACCACCGCGCCGACCCCGTCCACCACCCGCTTGACCAGCCGCTCGGGCGACCCGTCGGACCCTGCGCGGAACGTGACCACCGCCCACCCGTCCGCGTCCGTCAGCGCCACCGACGCGGTCCGCGGCCCGAGGAAGCTCGCGTCGACCGACCACGGCAGGCCGAGCTCCTCGCACGCCCGCGCGATCGGCGCGAGCGCGTCGGCGGTCCACCCGCCGCCGACCTTCACCTCGTCGACCGGCGCCCGCGCCACCAGGCCCTCGAGCTGGTCGATCACCTCTCGCAGGCGCCCCAGCCCGGCTCGACCCGGTCCCGACCGACCGGGCCCCGACCGACCCGGCGCGGCGTCGTCCGCGATCCCGTGCCACTGGGCCAGGAACCGCGCGTACACCTCGGCCTCGACCGGGGCGATCTGGTTCCGGAGCACCGCGAGGCTCCGGCGCTTCAGCCGCCGCAGGACCTCGGGGTCGCAGTACTCGACCGTGGTGCCGCCGGGGCGGATGTCGCCGATCACCACCCGCCCGGCCTGCTCGAGCCGAGCCAGCGCCGATCCGATCGGCGACGGTGGCATCCCGAACCGCTCGGCGACCATCGCCGGCGTGAACGGACCGTGGGTCCGGGCGAACCGCGCGACCAGCCACTCGAGCGCGTCCGGCGCGACCTCGAGGAACACCGCCGGGAGCGCCGGCGGCAGCGCGACCCCGAGCGCGTCGCGGTACCGCCCGGCGTCCTCGACCGCGATCCACCGCTCGACCCCGGCGATCCGCACCGGCACGATCCGACGCGCGATCTCGAGCCCTCGGAGCCAGTCGGCGAACGCGTCGTCCGATCCCGGCGTGGCTCGGGCGCGGAGCTCGGCGTCGTCGAGGTCGCCGAGGCGCCGCAGCAGGTCGTGCAGGGCGTCGGCGCTCCGGACCCGCCGCTCGTCGGTCAACCCCTGGAGCTCGGCCTCGACCTCGGCGACCGCCACCGGCTCGAGCAGCTCGCGCAGCTCCTCCTGCCCGAGCAGCTCGCGCAGCAGCGCCCGATCGAGGGTCAGCGCCGCCGCCTTCCGCTCGGCGAGCGGCGCGTCGCCCGCGTACATGAACGCCGCGACGTACGCGAACACGAGCGAGCGCGCGAACGGCGACGGGCTCGGCGTCTCGACCTCGTGGACCCGGATCGTCCGGGACCGGATGCCGGTCAGCACCTCGCGGAGCGACGGCACGTCGAGCACGTCCTGCAGGCACTCCCGGTAGGTCTCGAGCACGACCGGGAACGACGGGAACTTCGACGCGACCTGGAGGAGGTTCTGCGACCGGAGCCGCTGGGCCCACAGCGGGACCCGGCCCTTGATCGACTTGCGCGGCATCAGCAGGCTGCGGGCGGCGTTCTCCCGGAACCGCGCCGCGAACAGCGCCGACTTGCCGAGCTGCTCGACCACGAGGTCTTCGAGCTCGTCGGGGTCGATGTACAGCTCGGACAGCGGCGGCAGCTCCTCCGCGTCGGCGAACCGCAGCGACAGCCCGTCGTCGGTCCACAAGGCCTGGACGTCGAACCCCCCGTGCCCGGCGAACCGCGCCTCGAGCGCCAACGCCCACGGCGCGTGGACCCGCGATCCGAACGGCGACAAGACGCAGACCCGCCAATCGCCGAGCTCGTCGCGGAACGACTCGACCACCAGCGTGCGATCGGTCGGGACCTCGCCGGTGACCTCGCGCTGGTCCCGGAGGTACGCCACGAGGTTCTTCGCGGCCTTCTCGTCGACCGGGGTCACGCCGGGGAGCCAGGCGAGCGCGTCCGCCCCGCGCTCGCCGATCTCCCGCACGAACGCGCCGACCTTCTGGCCGAGCTCGTACGTCCGGCCGGGGCGCTCGCCGTGCCAGAACGGCAGCCGTCCGGGCTCGCCGGGGGCCGGGCTCACCACGACCCGGTCGCGGGTGATCTCCTCGATCCGCCAGGTGGACGCGCCGAGGACGATCAGGTCGCCCTTCCGGCACTCGTACACCATCTCCTCGTCGAGCTCGCCGAGCTTCGGACCGTCCGGGCCGAGGTGGACCGCGTACAGCCCGCGATCCGGGATCGTCCCGCCGTTCAGCAGCGCGATCGCCCGCGAACCCTTCCGGGCGGACAGCACGTCGGTCGCCCGGTCCCACACGATCCGCGGCCGCAGGTCGGTGAACCCGTCGACGAGCTCGGCCGGACCCTGCGGATACCGCCCGGCCAGCATGTCGAGCACGCTCGCGAACACCGGCGCGGTGAGGTCCCGGTACGGGTACGCCCGCCGGACCAGCGCGAACAGCGCGTCGACGGTCCAGTCGCGGTCGGCGATCGACGCGACGCACTGCTGGGCGAGCACGTCGAGGCAGTTCCGCGGGATCCGGGTCGACTCGACGCTCGCGGTGGCCATCTCTCGCGCGACCACCGCCGCCTCGACGAGGTCTCCCCGGAACTTCGGGAAGATCCGACCGATCGAGGTCTGGCCGACCGAGTGCCCGGACCGCCCGACCCGCTGGAGCCCGCTCGCCACGCTGCCCGGCGACTCGACCAGCACCACCTGGTCGACCGCGCCCATGTCGATCCCGAGCTCGAGCGAGCTGGTGGCGATCAGCGCCGGCAGCCGCCCGGCCTTCAGCGCCTCCTCGATCTCGGCCCGGCGCTCGTGCGACAGCGAGCCGTGGTGGGCGAGCACGAGGTCTTCGCCGGCGAGCTCGTTCAACCGGCGGGCGAGGCGCTCGCACAGCAGCCGGCTGTTCGCGAACACGATCGTCGACCGGCGGGCGCGGATCAACGCCAGCAGCTCGGGGTAGATCACCGGCCACATCCCGGCGGTCATCCGGTCCGGCCCCGACGCGTCGTCCGGCCGACCGCCGCCGACCCGCTGGAACGGCCCCTCCCCTCCGCCGCCGACGGTCGTCGCGCCGGAGGTCGAGGGCGAGATCACAGGGTGCTCCATGTCATCGACCGGGACCACGATCTTCAGGTCGAGCCGCGGCGGCCCCGACGCGTCGACGATCTCGACCGGGCGGTCTCCCCCGAGGAACCGCGCGATCTCCTCCAGCGGTCGCTGGGTCGCCGACAGCCCGATCCGCTGCGGGTCGCGGTCGGTCAGCGCGGTCAGCCGCTCGAGGCTGAGCGCGAGGTGGACCCCGCGCTTCGCCCCGGCCATCACGTGGATCTCGTCGACGATCACCGCGTCGATCGACCGGAGCGTGTCGCGGGCGGCCGATCCGAGCAGCAGGTACAGCGACTCCGGCGTGGTGACGAGGATCTCGCCCGGCTCCTTCGCCTGGAGCCGCCGGTCGCGGGCGGAGGTGTCGCCGGTCCGGATGTCGACCCGGATCGGCCGGATCGACCGCCCGAGCCGCGAGGCGGCGTTCGCGATCCCGACCAGGGGCGCGCGGAGGTTCCGCTCGATGTCGTATACCAGCGCCTTGAGCGGCGACACGTACAGCACCCGGACCCCGGGCGGGGCATCGAGCGGCAGCCGGACCAGCCGATCGAGCACCGCCAGGAACGCGGCGAGCGTCTTGCCCGAGCCGGTGGGCGCGAGCAGCAGCGTGTTCCGCCCGGCCCCGATCGGATCCCACCCGCGCGTCTGGACCGCGGTCGGCGCGCGGAACGACTGCGCGAACCACCCGCTCACCGCCGGATCGAACCCGTCGAGACC
>JBEBJW010000898.1:0-3732 GCA_040079715.1 Myxococcota bacterium
GGGCAGGGGGGTTCACCAGCGGATTGCCCGCGAACGCGGTCGACAGCAGCGCGAGTCCGATCATCCGCGGAGCCTAACCCGATTCGGGCAGGGCGGACATCCGCCGACCCCGACCCGACCTCGTCCGGATCGATCTCGCGGTCGCTCGGCTCCGGTTGCTGGAGGGGTCCACCCGGGATACCGCCTGCCGGTTCAGGAGGCGACGATGGGCCCGATGGTCTGGCTCGCGGTGATCGGTTGCTCGGGGAGTCCGTCGGGCGCAGCGCCGAGCGCGAGCGCGCCGGGCGGGATGCCGGCGGGGGCCGAGGCGTCCGGCAAGCACGTCGCCACGGTGGGCGACGGGTTCGTGACGGACGCGGACTTCGCCGCCTCGGCGTCGCGGGTCCAGCAGCCCGGCCAGGAGCTCACGGCCGAGCAGCGGGCCGAGGTGCTCGACAAGCTCGTGGTCGAGGAGATCCTGTTCCAGGAGGCCGCGGCCAAGGGGCTGTACCGCGACCCGAAGGTCCGGAAGATCATGGTCAACCTCCTGCTGCGCGAGGAGGTGTACGACGACGTGCGGTCGAGCGACATCTCGCAGGAGGAGCTCCAGGCGTACTACGACGCCCACCAGTCGGAGTTCACCGTCCCGGAGAAGTTGCAGATCAAGCGCATCTTCCTGCGGTACGGCGGCGACTCCACCCGGTCCCAGGCGGACGCGATGGCGCTCGCGAAGGACCTGCAGGCCCGGATCAAGAAGGATCCCACGTCGTTCTCGTCGCTCGCCGAGCAGAACAGCGACGACCCGTACAAGCGGCGCGGCGGCGACCTCGGGTACGTCGCGCGCGACGGCAAGCCGGGCGTGCCGGACGCGGTGATCGAGAAGGCGTTCTCGATGCCGGTCGGCCAGATCTCGGACCCGTTCGACGCGGGCGAGGGGATCAACCTCGTGCTGGTCGCGGCGAAGCGCCAGGCGGTCGAGCGGACGTTCGACCAGATGAAGGGCAGCGTGCTCCGCCGCCTGAAGAACGACAAGTTCGAGGAGCTGACCGACGCGTACATCGCGAAGGTCCGCGGCAAGTACTCGGTCGACGTGGACGACGCCGCCCTCGCCGGGGTGAAGGTCGAGTCCCGCCCGCTCGCGCCGTCCGGGGTCGACCCGACCACGCTGCTGCCGGGCGTCGGGCCGCGGCCGGACCGGGACGCGCCCCCGGGCATGGGCGACGAAGACCCTGGGCTGGTGCAACCCGGGCTCGAGGTCGAACAGGAATGATCGCGCTGTGGTGCACGTTGTGGGCGGTTCGCGCGTCGGCGCAGGAGCCGCCGGTCCCGCCGCCGGCGCCTCCGGCCGGAGCGACGACCGCGCCGGGCGCGCCGCTGCCGGGGCCGCCGCCCGAGTCGTTGCCGCCGCCCGCGCCGGAGACGGTGCCCGGGACGCCGCCTGCGACCACGCCGGGGACGCCGACGGGAGCGACCCCGGCGACCGCGGATCCGCCGGAGGCGCCGTCCGGACCGCCGGCCGATGCTGGGGCGACCGCTACTGGCACGACCGACGCTGGCGCACCGCCCACGACCGCGACCACGCCGGGAGACCCTGCGGCCGACGGCGTCGCCGCGACCGAGCCCCCGGTGGTGCCGTCGTCGCCGGTGATCGACCGGATCGCCGCGGTGGTGAACGACGAGGTCATCACCCTGTCCGAGGTGTACGAGCTCGGGCGCGAGTTCGTCGCCCAGCGGTGCCCGAACGCCGAGGATCCGTGCGTCGGGGGCGCCGAGCTCGAGGTGCTCGACGCGCTGATCCGCCGGTCGTTGATCCACCAGGAGCTCGCCCGGCTCCAGCTCGACGTGTCCGCCTCGGACGTCGACCAGGCGATCGACCGGACGGTCCGGCAATACCAGCTCGCGGATCGCCAGGCCCTCCGGACCGAGGTCGAGGCGAGCGGCAAGCGGTGGGACCAGTACCGCGAGGAGCTGTTCGAGTTCCTGCGGAACCAGGCGTTCCAGGCCCGGGTGCTGGCGCCGCGCGTCTCGGTCAGCGACGACGAGCTCCGCGACATGTACCAGCGGACCGCCCGGAAGGTCACGAAGCCGGTGGTGAAGGTCTCGGGGCTCGGGATCGCGATCCCCGCCGACGCCACGCCCGAGAAGCAGGCGGAGATCCTCACCCAGGCGAACCAGCTGGTGGAGGCCCTCAACAAGAGCGAGATCCAGTGGGACCAGGCGGTGTCGCTGTACGACGCCGGCGCCCGCGGGATGTTCGACGGGCAGGAGTTCAGCCCGGGGTCGGTGGTCGAGCCGCTGGCCGGCGTGATGTTCGCCGCCCCGATCGGGGTGGTCCAGCCGCCGGTCCGGATGGCGAGCCCGTCCGGGATCGACGTGCTGTTCGTGCTGCGGGTCGACGCGCGGGAGGAGAAGAGCGAGGTCGCCCCGTTCGAGGACGTGAAGTCCCAGCTCCAGGACCAGGTGTTCCAGCAGAAGCTGCAGGACGCCGAGGAGGAGTGGTACCAGCGGGCCCGGCGCGAGGCGGCGGTCGACGTGAAGCTGAAGGCCGGGTGAGGCCGGTCGTGCTGACGCCGGGCGACCCGGAGGGGATCGGTCCGGAGGTCGTCGGCAAGGCGCTGTCCGGCGGTCCGGGCGGCTGGGATCGGCCGGTGGTGGTGATCGGCGACGCGCGGGCGCTCGAGCGGTGGATCCCGTCGATGGTCCGGGTGACCGACCTGACGCCGGTGCCGGGCGCGGTCGCGGTGCTCGATCCGGGTGACGACGGAGAGCCGGTCGAGGTCGCGTCGATCCGGCGCGCGGTCCGGGCCTGCCTCGACGGGCAGGCGCGGGCGATCGTGACCGGGCCGATCCACAAGGCGAAGCTCGCCCGCCGCGGGTTCGCCCACCCCGGTCACACCGAGTTCCTGGCCGCGCTGTGCGGGGTCGACCGGGTGGTGATGGCGTTCGTCGGCGGGCAGGTCCGGGTGTCGCTCGTGACGGTCCACGTCCCGGTGCGCGAGATCGCCGCCCGCCTGACGACCGACCTCGTCCTCCACACGATCCGCGCCTCGCACCACGCCCTTCGTCGGTGGGCCCCACCCCGGGCTCTGATTGGGCCGCTCGGCCGCCCGGCCGGGACGATCGCGGTGTGCGGGCTCAACCCCCACGCCGGCGACGAGGGCCTGCTCGGCGCCGAGGACCAGGACGTGGTCGCCCCGGCGGTCCGGGCGGCGGTCGGGGAGGGGATCGCCGCGATCGGGCCGCTGTCGGCCGAGGCCGCGTTCCGGGCGGCGGTCCGCGGCGAGGTCGACTGGGTGGTCGCGATGTACCACGACCAGGGGCTCGCGCCGCTCAAGGCGCTCGAGTGGGCCGCCGCGCGCACGGCCACCACCGCGGTCGGGGAGGGGCGAGCGGTGAACTGGACGCTCGGGTTGCCGATCCTCCGGGTCGGGGTCGACCACGGGACCGCGTACGACATCGCCGGGAAGGGGATCGCCGATCCGGGCAGCCTGGTCGCCGCCCTCCGCCTCGCAGACGAGCTGGCGCCCGGGTGACCGCCCTGTGCTGGCTCCCACTGGGCTGGCTCCCACTGGGCTGGCTCCCACTGGGCTGGCTCCCACTGGGCTGGCTCCCACTGGGCTGGCTCCCACTGGGCTGGCTCGCCGTCGGCGGGTCCGCGCTGGTCGGGTGCCGTCCGGACGATCCCGGGAGCCCGTCGACCCGCACCGACGGCGCGGTGACCGCGACCGGGTCGGCCTCGCCGCTGGTGCCGAC
>JBEBJW010000899.1:0-3731 GCA_040079715.1 Myxococcota bacterium
GCGTGGTGGGTCCGGGGCGGGACGCGCTGACCGGGCGACTGGCCGTCCCGGCACCCGCGGTACACTCGGCCCGATGACTCCGGCATACGGTCCGTGGCGGGTCGAGGGGCCGCTCGGCGCCGGCGGGATGGGGGTGGTCCACCGGGTCCGCCACGTCGACACCGGGGCCCGCGCCGCGCTGAAGGTGGTGGCGAGCCCGGATCCGCGCGCCCGCCGGGCGATCCGCCGGGAGGCCGCCGCCCTCGCGCAGCTCCACCACCCGGCGATCGTCGGGCTGGTCGACGACGCGACCGGCGCCGAAGACGAGCCGTGGTACGCGATGGAGCTCCTCGACGGACCGTCGCTCGGGGCGGTGATCGGCCGCAGCCCGAGCCGCGCCTCCACGACGTGGATCGGGACCCCGGGGCCGGCGCTGGACGCGCTCGAGCCCTCGCCGGCGCCCGCCGACGACCGCCGCCGGTGGGTGGACGCGATGCGCGCGCCCCTCGCGCGGATCGCCGAGCTGTGCCACGCGCTGTGCCACCTCCACGCCGCCGGGTTCGTCCACTGCGACCTGAAGCCGGACAACGTGATCGTCGCCGGCGGCCGGTCGGTGCTGGTCGACTTCGGGCTCGTGACCACCCGCGGCCCGCGGATCGATCGGGCGTCGATCGCGCACGACGCCGGGATCGCCGGGACCGCGGCGTACCTGTCGCCGGAGCGCGCCAGCGGGGCCGAGTTCGACGCCCGCGCCGACCTGTACGCGATCGGCTGCATGCTGTACCAGGTGGTGGCCGGCAGGCCCCCGTTCGTCGCCCGATCGGCGCTCCAGGTGATCGCGATGCACCGGGAGCGCGCGCCCGTCCGGCTGGCGGACCGGGCCGACGGCGTGCCGCCAGCGCTCGATCGGCTGGTCGAGGCCCTGCTCCACAAGGACCCGCGGGACCGCCCGGGCCACGCCCGCCAGGTGATCCGGGTGCTCGCCGACCTCGGGGTCGAGGTGCCGGACTGGCCGCTCCCCGCCGCCGCGGCGGTGTACCAGGCGGCGCTCCGCGGGCGCGACGGGGTGCTCGAGGCCCTCGACGACGACGTGGATCGCCTCGCCGACCAGGGCGGCGTCGGGTGGATCACCGGCGAGAGCGGCGCCGGCAAGTCCCGGCTGGTGGCGGCGCTGCTCGCGCGCCGGGGCGGCGGGGGGCCCCGGATCGTCACCGGCGGCTGCTCCGCCCTCCAGACCGCCGATCGGCCGGCCCCGAGCGGCGTCCCGCTCGAGCTGTTCGCGGACCCGATCCGGGAGGTGGTCGACCGCTCCCGCCGCGATCCGGTCCTCGCCGCCGCGATCGCCGAGCCCCTCGCGGTGCTGTCGCCGTGGCTCGGCGGCCGCGAGACCGATCCGGCGCCCCCCGCCGACACCGCCGCCGGGGTCCGGCACCGGGTGGGGACCGCGGCCGTGGCCGTGCTCGACGCCGCGTTCGGCCGGTCGCCGGCGGTGTTCGTCCTCGACGACCTGCAGTGGGCGGACGACCTGTCGGTCAGCGCGCTCGAGGTGCTGGTCCGGGGGACCGAACCGGCGCGTGGCGGGCGTCGGTGGCTGGTCCTCGGGCTGATCCGGGCCGAGTGCGACGACGCGCACCTCGCCCACCTGTTCGACCACGGGCGCCCGATCCGGGTCGAGCGCCTCGGCGAGGCCGACGTCCGCGCGGTGGTCGCCGACATGCTCGGCGAGTCGGACGTCCCGGCGAGCCTGCTCGGGTGGGTCGAGCGCCACGCCGCCGGCAACCCGCTGTTCGTCGGGGAGTGCCTCCGGGCGGCGGTCGCGTCCGGCGGGCTCCGGCTCGACCGCGACGGCCGGTGGGGGTTCGATCCGGGGATCGACGACCTCCCTGCGCCCGCGTCGCTCGATCCACTGATGGCGGCGCGGCTCGACCCGCTGTCGGCGGTCGCCCGGGCGGTGGTCCGGGCGGCGGCGGTGATCGGACGCGAGGCGTCGCTCGCGCTGCTGGCGGCGGCGTCCGGGGTCGACGGGCCCGCGCTGGACCACGCGATCGACGAGCTCGTCCGCCGGGCGATCGTCGACCCGGAGCGCGACGCCAGGGCCTTCCCGCTCGATCGCGCGGGGCTGTCGTTCGTCCACGACCGGCTGGTCGAGCGGGTGTACGCGTCGATCCCGGCCGACGAGCGTCAGGAGCTCCATCGCCGGGTCGCCGCGGCGCTCGAGGCCGTCGACGGCGATCCCGCGGCGATCGGGTGGCACCACGCGGCGTCCGGGGACCCGGACCGGGCCTGGCCGGCGTACGCCCGCGCCGCCGCTCGGGCCGCCGAGCGCCTGGTGCTGCGCGAGGCCGAGCTCCGGTTCGGCGAGGCGATCGCCCTCGCACCCCCGGCCGAAGCGGATCGGCTGCGGATCGCGCTGGTCCGCGCGGTGCTGGCGCCCCAGGGGCGAGCGGCGGAGATCGAGCGGACCCTGGACGGAGTGGTCCCGGCCGACGACGCGCGGTTCGAGGTGGCGCTCGCGCTGGGGCAGGCGATCGGGCGGACCGACCGGTACGACGAGGCGCTCGCGCAAGTCGACCGGGCGCGGGCGCTGGCGGCGGGAGACGCCCGGCGGATCGCGCGGGTCGCGACCGAGGCGGCGTCGGTGTGGCTCCGCCAGGGGCGGACCGCCGAGGCGGTGGCGTCCCAGCGCCAGGCGATCGCGGCGCTGGGTCCGGACGCCGATCCGGTGGAGCTCGCGCCGATGTACCAGCGGCTCGCGACCGGCCTGCTCCACCTCGGGGCCCCGGCCGAGGCCCACCCGCTGCTGGACCGGGCGATCGAGACGTTCGCGGCGGCGGGTCGACCGTCCGGAGAGGCCCAGGCGCGGTCGGTCCGGGGCAACGTCCGGGTGTCCCTCGGTCGGTTCGACGACGCGATCGACGACTACCGGGCCGCCCTCGCGCTCCAGCGGCGGATCGGGAACCGGGCGTCCGAGGGGGCGCTGCTCGGGAACTGGGCGTCGGCGCTGACCCGGCTCGACCGGTACGCGGAGGCGGAGGCCCAGTACCGCGCGGCCCTCGCGATCCACCGCGAGACCGGCGACCGGTGGTTCGAGGGGGTGGTGACCCGGTCGCTGGCCGGGTTCGCGCTGCTCGACGCCCGGCTCGAGGACGCCCTGGCCGGGGCGGAGGAGGCGCGCCGGGTGCTCGCCCCGTTCGGGAACCCGGTGTGGCTCGCCCACTGCGACGCGCTCCGGGCCAAGGTGTTCCGGTACCTCGGCGACGAGCGCGCCGCCCTGGACGCGCTGACCCGCGAGGTCGACGCGTACCGCGCCGCGTCCGCCCGGCTCGAGCTGGTGGACGGGCTGGTCCACGCGATCCACCACGCGCTCGCGTTCGGGACGGACCCGACCCCGGCCCACGATGAGCTGGTGACGGTGGTCGCGTCGATCGGCGGCGGGACGGCCGCGGCCGCCGAGCTCGCCAAGGCGGACGGGCTGCTGGCGCGGGCCCGGGCCGGGCTCGAGCTGCTCGCGGGCGAGGATCCCGCGGACCTGCCTGCGCCGCTGATCGCCCGGCTGCGGGCCCGCGGACCTGTCTCTCCTGTCGGGGGTCCCGATCGGCGCCGGTGACGGCCGCCGATTAACCTCTGCGGTCGGAGGAGAGATGTTGCATCACCTGGAGCTCGATCCCGCCGACCTCGCGGGCAACGGTGACCTCGGTCGGTACGTGCTGTTGCCCGGCTCGGTCGACCGGGCCGCGCGGATCGGCCGCCGG
>JBEBJW010000900.1:0-3730 GCA_040079715.1 Myxococcota bacterium
GCCCGGGGCCCAGGTCCCGTCGACCACCCCGGATGCGGCGCCCCCGATCGACAGGCTGTACGACCCGGCGTACAACCCGTCGATCCGGAACGCGCCGTTGGGCTCGACCTCCGCCGCGACCCCGACCGAGCCGTCGTCGTTGATCGCCGACACCGGGACCGCCGACCAGTCCGTGACCGGCCCGGACAGCACCCCGACGATCGCCGAGGCGGGGGGCAGCGTCAGGTCGAACCCGTCGCGGACCTCGCCGTCTGCGACCGGGACGAACGTGCCCGGCCGGTCGACGTCGCCGAGCCAGGTGGTCGCCCACCCGTCGACCGTCGCCCACGCGGTGGTGTCCCCCGGCGGCAACCCGGACGGGACCTGGACCGCGTCCGGCCCGATCGGGACGTCGAGGATCATCGAGGGCGCGTACGCCGACACGGTGCCGGTGGTGGCTGGGGCGCCGCCCGCGGTGACCCGGCCGCGGATCGTGGTCCCAGGACGCAGATCGACCGGCCCGAGCGCGACGAGCTCGCCGGCGGAGACCGGGACCGGGATCACCTCGGTCGCGACGAACGCGCCGCCGACGAACTGGACCGGCAGGCCGTCGGCGATCACCGCGATCGCCACGTCGCCCGGCGCGATCCCGCCGACGTCGAACCCGCCGTCCGGATCGGTGACCGCGACCCGGGCGTCGACGAGGTTGCTCACCACGTTCAGCGTCACGCCCCCGGCCGCGGACCCGTCGGGGCGGCGGAGCAGCCCGGTGACGGCGCCTCCGGGCGCGACCGCGACGTCCACCGCGATCGAGGCCGCCTCGTCCGGGACGTCGATCGCAGCCCCTCCGCACCGCTCCGGCGCGCCCGGGGCCCAGGCGGGGGCGAGCCCGGAGGCGCTCGGCGGCAGGGCGTACACCCGGTAGTGGTCGGGCGACACGGTGAGGGCGTAGCGGCCGTCAGCGTCGGTCGCGCCGGTGACCGTGCCCGCGCCGGTCGCCGCGATCGCCGCCCCTTCGACCGGCGTCCCGTCAGCGTCGCGCACCACCCCGGCGAGGGTCGCGGCGACGGCGTCGGTCCCGCAGGTCCCCGCGACCGCGACCAGCGCGAGCGTCCGGGCGAGGCGCCGCCTCACGACGTCACCTCGACCGCCCCCGTTCGGACCGGAGCCCGCTCCGCCTCCGCCTCCGGCAGCTCGGGCTGCGGCAGCAGGTGACGCAGGGTCGGGTGGAGATCCGGGACCCTGCGCAGGTCCTCGGCGTACAACCGACCGATCGCCTCGGTGACCTCCACCGCTCGCACCGTGTCGTCGACCGTCGGCGGCTCGGATCCGCCGGCGAGCGCGACCGCCCGGTACCCCCACGACATCGCCGCCCGCGCGTCGGTGACCCCCGGCAGGTCCGCCGACGCCAGATCCAAGCCCGCCCACCGCAGCCGCTCGACCAGCGCCGGGCCGGTCGGGCGGTGGTGCTGCGGGATCAGCGGGCCCTCGGACACCACGGCCCGCAGCCGCGGACGACCGGGCTCGGACAGCGCCACCACCAGGGTCGGCTCGACCAGCCGCCCCCGTCGCATCGCGAGGAACGCGTGCATCCCGTTCTGGTAGGCGAACCCGCAGCCGGTGAACACGGCCCACACGTCGAGCGACGGCGGCGGATCGGCCTCGAACCGGCGGACCAGCTCGAGCAACGCGGCGGGCCCGCTCGGATCCTCGTGGACGCCGCCCGCGCGCCGGTGGAGCACGATCCCGACCGCGACCGAGCCGGCGAGGACCCCGAGCGAGGCGACGTACATTCCCTGGGTCGGGCGGCCCCACGGCTCGGCGAGCGCCCGGAGCGTCACCACCATCGTCAGCGCCGCCGCGGCCCCGAGCAGGAGCTGCATCGGCCGGCGCAGCCACCGCGGCCGGTTCGGGCGCCACCGCGGCGTGTCGAGCGGGGCGGTGACGATCAGCGTCCCGAGCGCGCCCTCGGTCTGGCGACGCCACACGAGGTTGTACGACGCCGACTTCGGGAGGATCCGCCGCAGCACGCTGTACTGGCCGAGCCCCTCCGACACGAGCGACACGGTGACGAGCGCGCACGCGAGGGCCGCCGGCAGCGGCCACGACAGGCCAATCAGCCCGGCGACGAACAGGGCGAGCGCGTGGGCCCCGAGCACCAGCCCGGGCGAGGTGTACGCGACGAACCCCTCGATCCGGACCCGCCCGGCGCTGTCTTCGGCGAGCCGGCTCCGGACCTGGTGCAGCATCTCGCGCTCGCCCTCGGTCCCGGCGTACCGGTGCGCCACCCGCGCCAGGGCCTCGAGGTCGGTCCGGATCCGATCCGACGTGTCGTTCAACGGCGCTCCCGTCTGGCTGTATACCAGGCTCGACCGGCGCCACGGCGAACGACCCGCCGGGTGGCGGCCGGTCTCGGAGCGTCGGTCGACGCGTTCGCGCGCGGCGGGCTTGAACCCGAGCCGGTGGACCGCCTATCTTCCCGAGGCGCGGCGTCGACGAGGGGTCGAGGTGCCGACGGCCGGCGTGGTTCAGCGAACGTCGTGGTGGGGGCCAATGCGGTTTCGAGGCCAGGAATTCACCGGCAAGGGCGTCAAGGTCGCGATCATCGACTCGGGGATCGACGCGACGGATCCACGCCTGGACGGGGTGAAGGTCGAGGGGTGGTCGATCCAGCTCGGCGCGACGCAGCACGCGCTGCTTTCGGCCGACTACGCGGACCAGAACGGGCACGGGACCGAGATCGCCGCCGCCGTGCACAAGCTCGCGCCGGACGCGGTGCTGGTCGCGGTCAAGATCATGGGCGAGCGGCTGCGGACCTCGGCCGAGCTGATGGCGGCCGGGATCGAGACCAGCGCGAACTCGGGGTGCCAGGTGGTGAACCTGTCGCTCGGCACCCCGAACATGGGCAAGGCGCTGCTGCTGCGCGGCTGCGTCGCCAACGCGGTCGATCGGGGCTCGGTGGTGCTCGCCGCGGCCCACCCGAAGGGAGAGCGGGCGTACCCGGCCGATCTCCCGGAGACGGTCGGGGTCGCCGCCCACCCGGACTGCCCGCTCGACAAGTTCTACTACTTCAACCCGAAGCGGTTCCCCCGCAAGGAATGGGGCGTGCTGTCGGACAAGTTCCTGACCCACGGGTACGCGATCTCGCGGGACGGGCAGACCGGCCGGTACCGCGGCTCGGGGATGGCGACGGCGTACCTCGCCGGAGCCACCGCCTGCCTCGTCGAGGCGATGCCCGGGCGATCGGCGGCCGAGATCATCGAGACGCTGAAGCGCAACGCGCTCACGCCGATCCCCGAGATCGGCTACGGGTGATCGATGGTGCCGTGGTGGCTCGCGGGCGCGGCGCACGCCACCGTGCCGGACCTGTTCGGCCTCGGGGCGCGGTGGCAAGGCGCCGGCGGCGGCGGGGTCGCGGTGGTCGAGGACGGGACCGCGGCGTACCTGAACCCCGCGGGGTTGTCCCGGGTCCGCCGCCCGACGGCCGGCATCGGGTACCTCCACGGCTGGCCGCAGTTCGAGCCGGTGCCCCCGCTGTGGTGGGACACGAACCGCGACGGCCGGGTCACGACCGACGACCCACCGCTCCAGTACGACGCGAACCCGCCGTCGATGGGCGGGATCCAGGTCCAGGCGTCGCGGAACGTCGGCGGGAAGTTCGGGATCGGGTTCACCGCGTACGTCCCGACCCGGAACCTGATCCGGTTCGCGATGTTCGAGCCGTCCCTGCCGAACTACATCATGTACGACA
>JBEBJW010000901.1:0-3730 GCA_040079715.1 Myxococcota bacterium
ATCCGGTACGACAAGGCAGCGGGCGCGAAGCTGTACCGCGCGTCCGCCGGGCGGGTGGCGCTCACCGCCGACGCCGCGGTGCTCGATCTACCGGACGGCGTGGTCCCGGAGGAGGCCCCGGCCGACCCGCCGCGGACCTCGGCGAGCCGCGGGTCGGGCTTCGGCAAGGCGGGCACCCGCACCGCGTCCCAGGCCGCCGCCGCCGCCGCCGACGCCGGGCGCCGGATCGCCGCCCTGCCCGAGGGCACCATCGTCGCGTACACCGACGGCGCGTGCCGCGGGAACCCCGGCCCCGCCGGCTCGGGGGTGGTGGTCGAGCTCCCGGACGGGCGTCGGGCCGAGGCGAGCGTCGCCCTCGGTCGATCGACCAACAACGTCGCCGAGCTCACCGCGATCGCGGTCGCGCTCGACCTGCTCGACGCCGCGGACGTGCCGCCGGCCGCCCCGGTCGTGCTGTTCACCGACTCGTCGTACGCCGACGGCGTGTTGACCAAGGGCTGGAAGGCCAAGGCGAACACCGAACTCGTCCTCGGGCTGCGGCAGCGGCTGAAGGCCCGCCCGGGGATCCGCCTGCAGTGGGTCGCCGGCCACGTCGGGGTCGCCGGGAACGAGCGGGCGGACGCGCTCGCGAACCGCGGGGTGGCGGGCACGACCGCGTCCACACCGTGGGGTCCCCCGGCCGGGGGGGCCGCGTGACCGGCCCCTCCCCGTTCGACGGCGCGTGGAAGCCGAAGCAGATCCTGTGCGCCGGGCTCCCGTTCCCCGCCGAGGAGCTCGCCGACGCCGTGACCCGCGCGGGGGCGTCGCTGACCGTCGCCGGGACCACGATCGGCGTGCTCGGCCAGCTGTTCCAGCTCCACGCCGAGCCCGCCGCCGACCCGAAGATCCCGCGGGCGTTCGCCGCTGCCCGGACCCGCGCCGGCGCGACCGTCACCGACGCCGACGTCGACGCGATCGGACGCCATGTGTGCGTCGTGTACGTCGAGAGCGAGCCGCTGGTGGACGACGAGGACGCGCTCGCCTGCGCCCAGCGGTCCCTCGCGCTGGCGGTCGAGCTGCTCGACGTGGGCGCGCTCGGGGTGAAGTGCGAGTCGTCGGGGACCGTGCACGGCGCCGACGGCTGGCGGCTGTTCCTCGCCGAGCTGCGGTCCGGGCTGGCCGAGCTCCGCGCCGGGTCCGAAGACGGCCGCTCGCGGTTCTTCGCCGCGATGATCCGGGCGTGGGTCCGGTGGCCGGTCCCGGCGGACGACGACGTGCTCACCACCGTCGGGATGCACCTGCTCGGGCGGCCGGAGGTGGCGGTCGCGCGGACCGACGTCGACGGCGACGACGACGCGACCCAGCTCCTCGCGGCGTTCGCCCACTACTCGTGCGCCGAGGTCGCCCCGGCGGACCTCGCCGACGGCCACCACTTCCGGCTGACCGACGACGCGCCGCGGTACGTGCTGCGTCGCGAGTGGGTCTCGCCGTTCCCCGAGTACGACGTGTCGTTCGATCCGTGGGGCCGGTGGCGGCTGGTCCGCGAGCGTGACGCTGCGGGTGGTGTCGTCGGCGGCCCGATCGGCTAGCCTCTACGCTCGGAGGTCGCGATGCGGTGGTTCGCGCTGATCGGGCTCGCGGGCTGCGCCGGGCTGACACCGGGGCCGACCGACTCGAGCTCGGGTCCCCCGAAGGACTTCGTCGACAGCGACACCGACGCCGACGCCGACGCCGACGCCGACGGGGACGTCGACACCGACGCGGACGCCGACAGCGACACCGATGCCGACACCGACGCGGACGCCGACAGCGACACCGACACCGACGCCGACACCGACCCGACCACCACCGGGCCGTACCGGCACACGATCGTGGTCGACGGCGATCTGTCGGACTTCACCGCCGACGAGTCGTTCCCGACCACCGGCGGCACGACCTACGTGAGCTGGGACGCGACGAACCTGTACGTCGGCGTCCGCCACGGCGACATCGGCGCGAGCCCCGAGCACTGGGTGGTCGTCACGCTCGGCGACGGGCTGCCGGGCGCGCGGGTCGGGATCGCGCACGGCACGCAGGAGCCGGCGCTCGCGTTCGACGCGACCCACGCGGTCCGGTGGAAGGCGGACGACAGCTACGACAGCCTGCTCGCGTGGAACGGCGCCGCGTGGGTCGAGACGCCGTCGTGGCTCGGCACGAGCGGCAGCGCGAAGGCCTCGAACCTCGGCGCCGACACGTCCGAGGTCGCGATCCCGTTCGCCGCGCTCGGGGTGACCGGCCCGTTCCTGGTCCACGTGAACCTCGTGTACGAGGGGGCCGGGTTCGAGTCGAGCTACGCGCCGACCCCGGCGTCGTCGTTCGTCGACGGCTACGATCCCGACTACGGCGCGTGGTTCGCGTTCGACCTCGGCAGCGACGTGCCCCCGAACGGGTACACCGCCCGGACCGCCGGCGGCACGGGCGACACCGGCGTCGTCGACACCGACACCGGCGTCGTCGTCGACACCGACACCGGCGCGGTCGTCGACACCGACACCGGCGCGGTCGTCGACACCGACACCGGGATCGCCGTCGACACCGACACCGGGATCGCCGTCGACACGGGGGTCGCCGTCGACACGGGGATCGCCGTCGACACGGGCACCGTCGACACCGGGGTCGCCGTCGACACGGGCACTGTCGACACCGGCACCGGCGACACGGGGATCGCCGTCGCGCCGTGGCGGTTCACCCCCACGATCGACGGCGACGCGTCCGACTGGCCCGCCGAGGCGCGGTTCACCAGCTCGAGCGGCACCGACACGTGGATCGGGTGGAGCGACAGCCACCTGTACGTCGCGGTCCGCCACCCGGACATCGCCGCAGGCGGGCCGCAGCACTGGGTCCTCGTGTACACCGGGGGCGCGGGCGGCACCACCACCGGCGTGACCCACGGCACCCAGACCCCCGGCCTGTCGTTCCCCGCCGCCCACCTCGTCCGGTGGAAGGCCGACGACAGCTTCGACAGCCTCGAGACGTGGGACGGCGCCACGTGGACGAGCTCGACCCCGCTGTTCGGCGCGAACGGGGCGTCGAAGGCCGAGAGCAACCTGAACGAGACGGTCGAGTTCGCGGTGCCGCTGTCGACGCTCGGGGTCGCCGATCGGCTCGACGTCGCGGTGATGCTCGTGTACGAGGGCTCCGGGTTCGAGTCGACCTACGCGGCCACGCCGGCCGGCGCGATCGTCGACGGGAGCTACGACCCGGACCTCGCCCAGTACTGGTCGTTCGACCGGACCAGCGCGGACCCGCCGACGTCGGCGACCCCTCGCCCCTGACCCTCTGGTCCGCGCAGCATGGGTCCGGGGCAGGGTGGTTCTGCGTGCCGCAGGATGGCCGGACCCGAACGCGCGACCTCGAACGCGACGACCGCGCCGCACGACGTCGACCGCGACGCTCGACGCTCGACCGCGACGCTCGACGCGCGACCGCGACGCTCCGACCGCGACCGCGACCTCGACGCTCGACCCCGACCCCGACCCCGACGCTCGATGGCGACCGCGACCGCGACGCTGAACCGCGACCGCGACGCTGACCGCGACGCTGGACCGCGACGCTCGACCACGACGCATCGAGGTCGTCGACCAGTCGTCGGACATCGACGGCCGGTCCGACTGGACCAGCCCCGCGACCGCGGCTCGCTCGCCCGGCTCTCGGCACCTCCCCCGGACCACGTACCCAGCCACCCACCAGCGCCGGACGCCGGAGTCAATGC
>JBEBJW010000902.1:0-3727 GCA_040079715.1 Myxococcota bacterium
GTGGGGGACGCCGCCGACGACCCCGTCGACCGGCCCGTCGACGCCGACGCCGAGGCTCGCGACCCGGATCGCCCGCCGCTGGTCGTACGCGCCGGTGGGGTCGCCGATCACCGCCAGCCACCGATCGGCGTCGCCGCCGAGCTCCGGTGCCACCAGGCCGTACCGGTCGGTGGTCGCGAGGTCCCACCAGTGCAGGCCCCCGGCCAGCCCGCGGTCGCTCCGCTCGAGCGCGAGGCGGTCCCACGCGATCCGCTCGTTCGGGTCGAGCGCGAGGGCCTCGTACACCTCCATCCGGTCGGCGAGCAGGCTGCGGGCGCGTCGACCGGCCCGCTCGGCCTCCTCCGACGCGCCGTACACCACGATCTCGTACGGGTCGCGCCCGCTCGGACCGGCGACGATCGCGTCGATCGCGGGATCGACGGCCAGCACGAGCGCCTCGGTGACGTCGGTGACCAGCGGCTGTCCGGCCGCGAGCGGCGCGGCGCGGCCCCGGTCCACCCCCAGCGCCATCACCATCCGGTTCGCCAGCACCAGGCCGTCGGCCCGATCGGTCAACGGGATCGTCGCGGTTCCGTGGCCGCCGGTCCACACGAACCCGACCAGCCGCTGGTCGCCGCGCTCGGCCGGGTCGGGCAACCGGGGGACGGCCTCGCGGTCCTGGCCGGCGAACCACCGCTCGGCGCTCCGCTCCCACTCCCCGGTGAGGTGTCCGCTGAACACCGGCACCACGAACCCGCCCTCGAGGTGGAGCCGCTCTGGCCCCTGGGCGAGGTCCACCGGGGCCTCCAGCGCGCGGACCAGCGACGGCACGACGACGAGGTCTCGGATCGACGCGAACCGGTCCTGGGTGGACTCGGCGAGGGTCTCGGGCGGCGCAGCGACCGCGACCGACAGCCATCCCCACATGCGGTGACCTCCGGTCGCATCTTGGCACGACGGACACCGGAGGACATCGGCGACGGGTCACCGGCGGCGGCGCGCCTGCAGACCCGCCAGGACGGCGAGGGGAGCACACCCGACCGCCAGCACCGCCGCGGCGGCGATCCGGAACCCCATGGCGCTGCCGCGGCGCGCGGCGACGAACGCGGCCTGGGTGCCCGGGACCAGCACCAGCTCGCCCGCGATCGGGTCCGGCCCGAGGGCCGGCGGGTCTCCCGCCACCATCCCCGCGACGAACACCGGGTCGCCGGCCGCGAGCACCCACTCCTCCGCCTCGAACCCTCGGAACTGCCCGCGGGCCTCCGCGGCGGCCCGGGCCACGGCCAATGGGTCGACGCCGAGCGCGGGTGGGAGCTGGTCGAGCGAGGTGGACCGGCCGAACCAGCCGGACGTCGGGGTCCAGGCGGCGAGCGGGACCGCGAGGTGCTCGGCCCCGACGACGATCCCGAACGGGTCCGCCCCGACCCGGAGCGTCGCCACCGCCCGCCGGTCGAACGCGGTCTCGTCTTGGGCGTCGCGGTAGGTCGACACGCGGTGGAGCCGGAGCTGCGCCGCCCGGCACGGGTTCCCGCCGAGCGGCGCGTACGACGTGGGGCCGTCGTCGATCGTGCCCTCGAGCCGCACCTCGCCGGGGCCGATCCCGGTGAGCGGGCGGGCGAACCGCGCGGCGTCGGCGCCGTCCGCGTCGGCGGCCCGGAGGAACGCGGTCGCGGCCAGGCACCACGCGCCGAGCCACCCGAGCGCCACCACCCATGTCAGCCGGTTCATCGGTCCACTCCTGTCTCGACCCTCACCTGGACCGGCAGGCTGGGCCAGAGCGCCTGGAGGTCCAACCGGCGCTCGCCTTCGATCTCCTGGTGGTCTCCGACGTGGAGCCTCCACCAGGGTCTCGTCCATCACCACGGGGTTCCGGTCCTCGACGACGCACGACGCCCGGGTCAGCGCCGCAGGCGGGTGTTGGCCGGGAATCCCGGCGGCGGGGGATCGAACCCCGACCGGTCGATCATCCGGATCCTGGCCAGCTTCAGGCGGCCGCCGGAGACCGCGAGCCAGTGGTTCAGCCAGCCCACGTCATCGGCCGGGACGAGCACCGTGATCGACCGTTCCCCCACCGCGGCGTACGGATAGTCCGTCGACCGCAGCCGACCGTCGGTGAGGTGGGTGGTCTGGGTCATCCGCGAGGGATCGGGGGTCCGATCGAGCGGGACCACGAACGCGGTCCGCTCGTCGGGGACCAGCAGCGGGGGTACACCGACCTCGGTCCGGAGCGTGACCAGGTGCTTCTCGTAGCGGAGGGTACCGATCCGCGCCCATCCGCGCGCGTCGGGGCCGAGGTAGAGGTAGCCGCCGTCCGCGACGTCGTCCCGGACCTCCGTCCCCTCGGGCCACACGAGCCGGACCGCCGAGCCGACCGCGATGTCGCTCCCGACCACCGCGTCGAGGGCGACCTCTTCGTCCGTCCGGTCCTGATCGCGGGGCATCACGCGCGGCGACACGAGGCCGACGAGCGACGCCTCTTCGCCCGGGTTCACCGCGAGCGTCACCCGGTCGTTCACGATCCGGACGACCTCCACGAAGGTCGTGGTGGTTCCCTGCATCTGCGCGTCGGAGATCTCCCAGGTCAGCTGGGCTGCACCGAGCGCCATCCCCGGGAACGACCGGGCCTCGAGCTCGACCAGCGACGACGGCGCCACGTTCGGCGCGCCGGCCTGGGCGACCCGGTGCCGCAGCTCCTCGAGATCGGTGGGATCGACCCACACCACCACCCGTCGGATCTCGTCGCCGGTGGGGATCGGATCGGTCCAAGGCTGGTCTGCGTCGGCGGGTCCCGGCCGCACGCCGATCGGGCGCGCCGCGGGGAGGGTTGGCCAGTAGAGCACAGCGTCTCCCGCCCGGCCGCCGGACCGGACGTAGATCTCCGCCGACACGGGCTCGACCTGGACCGCGATCCCGGCCTCCACCGGGCTCTGCGGCGCCTCCCCACAGGCAGCGAGCATCATCCACGGGAGCACGATCCGCATGGGGCCTCCGAGCGGACCAGCTTACCAGATACCGTCGCCCGCGGCTCCGAGACCGACGCTGTCGGAGGGACCAGCCTCGGCGGTCAGAACAGCGGCGGCGGCAGCTCGTCGCACCGCTCGATCGCGCACTCGGACACGACCTCGATCTTGCACCCGGCGCACGACGCCTCCGCGACCTTGGCCCGGCAATCGTCCATCGCCGCGGGCTTGGCCGCGAGGTGAAAGTACCGCCTGCCATAGCCGGTGATCCGGGTGGGCGTCCCGTCGATCCGGAGCTCCGCCGCGGTGTGGCAGGTCCACAGGTAGCTCATGTTGTCGCACCCGAGCGACGAGGCGGCCACCAGCCCCACTGCGACCGCGACGAACCGACCGCGGCGGTTCATGCGGCGGCCAACGCCTTGTCTTCGGCCGTCCGCGACATCATCGATCCGACCGCCAGCCCGAGGTTCACCAGCTCGAGCCCGAACCCGAACACGTTGAAGTTGCACAGGCTGACGAACATCCCGATCAGCGGCGACGCGATCACGCCCTTGTTGTAGCCCACCACCAGGTTGAGCACGGCCAGCACGAGCTGCAGGACCGCGAGGCCCATCGGGACCAGCCACAGCACGCCGACCAGCAGGAGCACGAACCCCAGGAACCACAGCCCCGACATGAACAGGTTCCACAGGGAGGACAGCAGCGTGAGTCCGCCGAGGATGCGGGCGAGCAGATCCGAGTTGCGCATGGTGGTGCCTCCAGGATTCCCTCCCTGGGGAGGGCTAGGG
>JBEBJW010000903.1:0-3719 GCA_040079715.1 Myxococcota bacterium
CAGCCCCACCCACACCGCCCAGATCGCCCGCATCCGCACTCCCGGTCGCCCAGATCGCCCAGAATTCGCCAGCTTAACCTACCGCGACGCCGGCAGCCGGATCACGAACCGCGCGCCTCCCCCCACGCCCTCGGCGCAGGTGACCGTGCCGCGGTGGGCGACGACGATCTCTTTGACCTGGTGCAGGCCGAGCCCGTGACCGCCGGCCTTCCCGCGGTTCGGGCCCTCGACCCGGACGAACCGGTCGAAGATCTTCCGCCGCATCGGCTTCGGCACGCCGATCCCGTTGTCGGTGACGCTGATCACGACGTGGCGCCCCACCTGCGCGAGATCCAGCCACACCTGGCTGTCGGCGGCCGACTCCCGCCGGTACTTCAGCGCGTTGTCGAGCAGGCACGACACCGCGTCCTTCAGCGCGTTGCCGTCACCCTTGATCGGGTCGGTCGGGGCGAGCTCGGCGTGGAGCTCGACCCCGGCGTCGCGCAGGCGAGGTCCCCACTCGTCGATCGCGAGCAGCAGCGCCTCCTCGGGATCGAACGGGGCAGGGGAGGGGATCGTCCGCTGGCGCGCGACCGCCAGCACCTCGTCGACCCGCTTGGTGAGCTGATCGGCCTCCGCGACGATCCGGTGGGCCATCTCCCGCCGGTGATCGTCGTCGCGGAACGCGCCGTACTCGAGGTTCTCGGCCATCACCCGGATCCCGGCGAGCGGCGTCTTCAGCTCGTGGGTGACCCGGGTGCTGAACGCGCGCTGGCGGACCAGCAGCTCGGACTCGTGGCGGGTCGCCCGATCGACCGCGATCAACCCGGCGAACCCGATGACGGCGCAGATCGAGATGATCCCGAGCGGGAAGTACCACTGCTCGCTCATCTGGGCGATCGTCGCGTCGACCAGCGTCTCGCGCACGCAGACGCGCAGGTGGGTGAGCGTTCGGTTGAACTGGACCTCGATCGCGCACTTCCCGCCGCCCTTCGCCCCGGCGACCCACCGGCCGGTCCGGACCTCGTCGAGGGTGATCGCCGACGACAGCTTCTTCATCCGGTTCCGGAGGAAGTCGTCGATCAGCGGATCCTGCTCGAGCGCCAGCCCCACGCCGAGCCCGTTCGCCCAGCCGTAGTACAGGAGGAACGGCTGATCCGAGTACATGTCCGACACGAGGCGCGGGGGCGGCGGCGCGTCGAGCGAGACCTGCTCGTGGAGCAGCCGCCGGGTGACCTCGTCGTACGCGTGCTTCCGGCGATCGGCCCGCCCGAACCGCTCGGCCAGCCGGGCCGCGTCCGCCCGTCGACCGTTGCGCTCGAGGTCCGACGCGATCTCGTGCATGTGGTTGGCGAGGGCGCCGAGATCGGGGGCCTCGAGGTCCGCCATCTGCTCGCCGAGCTTCACCGCGAGATCGAGCGCCTCGTCGGTCCGGTTGGTGAGGAGCAGCAGCCGGACCCGCTGGGACCGCAGGCTCGCGAGGCGGAACGGGTCGATCCCCTGGGCCGCGCCGTTCCGGAGCGACAGGCTGTCCGGCAGGTTCACCGCGTCGAGCGCGAGCAGGGCCTCGTCGTACCGGCCGTCGCCCATCAGCACCGTCGCCGCGGTGACCGACGCGACCAGCCGCACGTTGTCGTTCTCGTCGCGACAGCCGAGGATCCACGCCTCGACGAGCTGATCGTTCGTCGCGCCCTGCATCGTCAGGCGATCGGCGAACTGGAGGCACGGCGAGAACCGCAGGCGGGCCGGCGTGTTCGGCGCGCTCATCACCGGGAACGTCATCCGGGCGTCGGCGCGATCGGTCGGCGGGACCCACAGGAACAAGCTGTCGAACCACCGGTGACGTCGCCAGTTCTGCTGGAACGCGACCGCCCGGCTCGGATCGGCGCTCGCGGCCTCGAGCCGATCCTGCAGCGTCTTGAGGACCGTCTCCTCCCACGCGGCGACCTGATCCTGGATGTACTCCTCCAGCCGGGCGCGCTCGCGCTCGATCGCCAGATCCCGGAGGGTGACCATCCGCCAGCAGGCGATGGCCGCCATCATCAGGAACGTGGCGCCGACGATCCACAACAGGAGCCGGCGGCCCATCCGAGGCGAAGGTTCCATTCGATCACGAACCTACCCGCGCGACCGGAACCTGTCCGGGACCGTGGCGGTTCTTGACGGACGAGTCCGGGTGGGTCATCGGACAGGATTCCTTCGGAGGTCGGATGTCGCGGCGGTGGTCGGCAGGGGTTGGAGCGGTGGCGATGCTGTTCGGCGTGGCGGGGCCGTCGTGCACCGGCGAGGTCGACCACTCGATGGACCCGAAGCCGCAGCCGGTGGAGGCGCTCGATCCAGCTCCCGCGCCGGCTCCCGCGCCGAAGGTGGCCCCGGCGGGCCCGCTCCCGACGCTGATCATGGTCCAGGCGCAGTTCGTGAACGGCCCGGACGGCCGGCCGAAGCCGGGCCCCGCGCGGATGACGCTGTACCGCACCGACGGGACCGACTGGTTCCCGGAGGTGATCGAAGATCCCGACTCGAACGTGTTCCACAAGGGCATCCCGTGGCGCGACGGGATCCTGACGATCGGCGCCATGAAGGCGATGATCAAGCACTGGAAGAAGGAAGGCGAGACCTGGAAGGCCACCACGCTGTGGGAGAAGTCGTGGGGCGGCAAGTTCGACCGGTTCCGGGACGTGGAGCTCGGCGACGTCGACGGTGACGGCAAGGACGAGATGGTGCTCGCGACCCACGACATGGGCGTGGTCGCGGTCGGGGACGAGGCGGAGGACGGCACCTGGTCGTTCGCCGAGTTCGACCGCACGAACGACACCTTCGTCCACGAGGTCGAGATCGGCGACGTCGACGGCGACAAGAAGCTCGAGTTCTACGTGACCCCGTCGGAGCGGAACCGCGCGAGCGGCGCGTCGCAGCCGGGCGGCGTCGCGCGGTACGACTTCGTGAGCGAGGGCAAGTACAAGCGCACCCAGGTCGTCCAGTGGACCGAGTCGCACGCGAAGGAGATCCTGGTCACCGATCTCGACGGCGACGGGGTCGACGAGCTGTACGCCGCGAAGGAGGGCCACGTCGAGAAGGGCGAGAAGGGCGCGAAGGCCACCCTGGTCGACCCGGCGAAGATCATCCGGCTGTCGCCGGACGGCGCGAAGTGGACCGAGTCGGTCGCGGTGGTGCTGCCGAACGAGAAGCAGTGCCGGTTCCTGGTCTCGGGTGACCTGAACGGCGACGGCAAGAAGGACCTCGTCGCCGCCGGGATGGAGACCGGCCTGTGGCTGCTCCAGCGCAAGGACGACGGCACGTTCGACGCGACGTCGATCGACACCGGGTCCGGCGGGTTCGAGCACGCGACCGACGTGTCCGACCTCGACGGCGACGGGAAGCTCGAGATCTACGCCGCGTCCGAGAAGGCCGGCGCCCGCGAGCTCCGCAAGTACCAGTGGGACGGCGCCGGGTGGAAGAAGACCAAGATCGACGACATCGCCGACCAGCGGATCACCTGGAGCCTGCAGGACGGCAAGCTCTGATCGCCGGTCGCGGTCCGGTCTAGCGTGGGAGCGGGATCCGGCCGGTTCGGCGCGTCGGATCCGGGTCCACGGGCTGGATCGCGGTCACCGTGACCGCCGCCGACGGGATCCCGGCCGGGACCCGCGCGGTCGGTGGGACCACCGCCTCCGGATCGACCGCGAGCGCCGGGGCGAGCGCCCGGTTCATCCCGATCGCGCCCACGAACCCTCCGGTGG
>JBEBJW010000904.1:0-3719 GCA_040079715.1 Myxococcota bacterium
CGGCGGACGACCCGAGCGCCGACGCGTACATCGCGTACACCTCCGGGTCCACCGGGCTGCCGAAGGGGATCGTCCAGTCCCATCGGAGCTTCGTCCAGTTCCTGACCTGGCAGTCCGAGGCCCTCGGGTCGGGGCCGGGTCGGCGGGTCGCGGTGTGGTCCCCGGTGTCGTACGACGCGCACTACTGCGAGCTGCTCGGCGCGCTGTGCTCCGGCGCGACCGCGGTGGTCCCCGAGGCGGCCGATCGGGCGAGCCCCGCCGCGATGGCGCGGTTCGTGGACCGGGAGCGGATCTCGTGGTTCCAGACGGTCCCGAGCTTCCTGGGGGCGTGGCTCGACGCCGGTCGCGACCTGGCGTTCGACGCGCTGGCCTGGGTCACGGTCTCCGGGGAGGTCCTGCCGCCCGCGCTCGCGCGGGGGTGGCTGGAGCGGTTCGCGGGCCGGGGCGCTCGACTCGCCAACCTGTTCGGACCGTCCGAGACGGTGCTCGCCACCTGGTTCCCGGTCACCGATGCCCCCTCCGGGCCGGTCCCGATCGGGACCCCGATCGCGGGGCGCGCGATCGCGCTGCTGGACGAAGCCGGGCGACCCGTGGTGCCCGGCGCGGTCGGCGAGATCGTGATCGAGACCCGGTTCCCCACCCGCGGCTACCTCGGCCGCCCCGACGAGACCCTGCGCGTGTTCGGGCCGCCGGGAGAGGTCGCGCGGATCCGCACCGGCGATCGCGGTCGGGTCCGCCCGGACGGCCAGCTCGAGTTCCTCGGTCGGCGGGACCGCCAGGTCAAGATCCGGGGGAACCGCGTGGAGCTCGCCGAGGTCGAGGCGGTGCTCGGGGCGTGCCCGGGGGTGCGCGCGTGCTGCGTCGGCGTGCGCGACGCGGGGCCGCGCGCGCGGTTGGTGGGCTGGTTCGAGGGCCCCGCCTCGCCCGAGGAGGTGCGGCGGTTCGCGGTCGAGCGGCTCCCGCCGGCGGCGGTCCCCGGTCGCCTGGTCCCGATGCCGCAGCTGCCCAGGACCGTGACGGGCAAGCTGGACCCGTCCTCCCTGCCGGAGCCGCCGGTCGCGCCGACCGCCGCGCCGTCGCACGGCCTCGAGCGGACGATCGCGACCGCGTGGTCCGAGGTGCTCGGACGGTCGGACGTCGGCCGCGACGACAACTTCTTCGACCTCGGCGGCCAGTCGCTGCTGCTGGCCGAGGTCCACGACCGGCTGACGCGCGCCCTGGACCGCCCGGTGGCGCTGCTCGCGCTGTTCCGGTTCCCGACGGTCGCCGCCCTCGCGGCCCACCTCGCCGGCGAGGCGCGTCCCGCCTCGGCCCCGCACGACCCTTCGATCCGGCGCGCTTCGATCCGGTCGATTCGCCAGCGACGTCACTTGCCCGGGAGGACCCCGTGAACGCCCGAGACGTGAACCCCTTGATGGATCGGCTGGCCGAGCGGCTCGGGCAGCGGACCGGCCTCGAGCGGGTCGAGGACGCCCTCCGCACCCTCGGCGGCGGCCCGGCGGCGGCACCCACCGTGGACCACCACGAGCCGACCCGCCTGTTCTTCCCCGGCCTCACCGCGCGCCCCTGGCACGACCGCGACGCGTTCGCCTGGGTGCCGGCCGTCGAGCGGGCGACCGCGGAGATCCGCAGCGAGCTCGGCCGACTCCTGGCGGGTCAGACCCCGTTCTTCCCGTACGAGGACCCGTACACCCTCGAGCTCGGGTGGCGAGGCTGGGACACCGTCACGCTCGTCCGCAAGGGCAAGCTCCACCCCGAGAACGCCGCTGCCTGTCCGCGGACCGTCGCGGTGCTGGAGCGGACGCCGATGGCCGTCCGCCAGGGGATGTTCTCCCGCCTCAAGCCCGGCGCCCACCTCGAACCGCACACGGGCGGGGTGAACGTCGTGCTGACCTGCCACCTGCCGCTGATCGTGCCGGCCGGGTGCGGGCTGCGGGTGGGGAGCGAGACGCGGTGCTGGCGCGAGGGCGAGGTCACCGTGTTCGACGACGGCTTCGTCCACGAGGCCTGGAATCGCGGCGACGCCGAGCGGGTGGTCCTCCTGTGGGACATCTGGCACCCGGACCTGAGCGAGGTGGAGGTGGCGGCGCTGCGCCTGCTGTTCCCCCGGATCGACCGCATGCTGCGCGCGCTGGCGGCCTGACCGTGGAGCTGTACCGGCTGATCCGAGCGACGGCCCCGATCGGCACTGCGTGGGCGGTGGTGGCCGGGACCGTCTGCGCGCTCGCGACCGTCGGGGTGCTGAACCAGGTCGCGGCGGTGGTGGCGAGCGGTCCCCCGTCCGGACTGCGCGGTCTGGGGATGGTGGCGGTCGCCGTCGGCGTCGCTGCGGCCAACTACGCGTCCGAAGCGGCGGTGGCGGCCGCCGCGACGCGGGCGGTCCACGATCTGCGGCGCGCGGCGTGCGCTGCGGTGGCGCGCGCTCCGCTCGAGCCGATCGAGGCGGACCGGACGGCGGTCGTCGCCGCGCTGACCGACGACGTGCGCGAGGTGGCCGACGCGCTGCCGCTGCTGCCCCAGGTCCTGATCCAGGGCTGCGCCACGCTCGCCTGCTTCGCCTGGCTGGGCTTCACCTCCCCGGTGGCGCTGCTCGCGTTGGCCCCGTTCGTCGTGGTGGGCGTCCCGACGTACCGGTGGCTGGTCGGCCGCGGAGCGCGGAGCTTCGACGCGGCCAACCAGGCCCGGGACGACCTGTTCGCGCTGTTGTACGGCGCGGTGCGGGGCCACGACCAGCTGGTCCTGCACCGCGGCCGCGCCCAGCAGCTCCACCAGGACGTGGCGCTCGCCGCCGCGCAGCATCGCGCGCGGGTGTGGCGGGCCTCGACCGTGTTCGTGGTCGCGGCGCAGGGGGGCGCGCTGCTGTTCCTGGTCGCCCTGGGCGCGATCCTGTTCGGCGCCGCCGCGGGGGCGCTCCCGGCCGGCGAGCGGGCCGCGGTGGTGGTCGCGCTGCTGTACGTCGCGCTGCCGCTCGGCGAGGTGATGGCGACGCTGCCGGCGGTCGCGAAGGGCGAGGTCGCGCTGGCGCACCTCCGGTCGGTGCTCGCCTCGCTGCCGGCGGAAATGGACGAGCCGTCGGAGCTCGACCCCCCGGCGTTCGAGCGCCTCGTCCTGCGGGGCGTGACGCGGCGGCGCCGGTCGGGCGACCGATCGGTCGTGCTCGGTCCGCTGGACCTCGAGCTCCGCCGGGGCGAGCTGGTGTTCGTGACGGGCGGAAACGGCAGCGGCAAGTCGTCGCTGCTCGACGTCCTGCTCGGCCTGGTGGCCCCGGACGAAGGCGTGATCGAGGTCGACGGGGTCCCGGTGTCGGACCGCGACCGGGCGACCTACCGCCAGCGGTTCGCCGCCGTGCCGACCGACCCCGTGCTCGGGTCCGACCGCGGGGCGTCGCGCGGGGAGCGGAAGCGCGAGGCGCTCGCCGACGCGATCGCGCGGCGTCGGTCGATCCTGGTGCTGGACGAGGTCGCCGCGGACCAGGCGCCCGAGGCCAAGGCCAGGCTGTACCGGGAGACGCTCCCGGCCCTGGGTCGAGACGGCGCGACCGTGGTCCTCGTCACCCACGACGACCGGTACTTCTCCCTGGCCGACCGGGTCATCCACCTGCGCGACGGCCGCATCCTCGAGCGAGGTTCCCCATGAACGGATCCCACGGTTGGACCACCCGCGTGTCGAGCCACGTCGACCGCGACCCCGACGCGACCGCCGCGACGTTCGTCGACGGC
>JBEBJW010000905.1:0-3715 GCA_040079715.1 Myxococcota bacterium
ATTTGCGCTACTCATGGCGGGGTACACTGCTGCACAGATCGGCACGGTCATTGGCGGCATGGTCATTTCCGCCTACTTCGGCAACGGCTTTCGCCGCGGGCGACAAGTGCGTGCACGCGGCAAGGTGGTGCTCGCTGCGATCGAAGACGGCGCAGGCTGGCAGAATGCGGCGCCGCTCTGCGATGTGCCCGATGCCGATCGTGAAGCGATCGCGGAGCTCTGGCGCGACAACGGGCTCACGGAGCACGCATCGGTCGCCGCCTTCGCGCGTCTCGTGCTCGAGCTGATGGAGCTCGGCGCACCCAGCGCACTCATCGTCGCGGCACAAGAGGACGGCCTCGATGAGCTGCGCCACACCGAGCGCTGCTTCTCACTCGCGCGTGCGATCGACGGCCGTGAGCGCGAGCCCACGGCGGTCGCGACCGTGATCACCGACGTGCCCGGTTCCCCGGATGTCGGCGACGTGCTCGCGCTCACCCGACCGGACACCGTGATCGTGGTGGGCTCGGACACGAGCTTGGTCATGAGGTCAACGTCCCCGGAGATCGAAGGAGAGCGAGACTCAGGCGGTCTCGTAGGTGAACACCACGCCGTCGATGGTGCCCGCGGCGGCCGTCCCGACCGACAGGATCCCGTCGCCCGACAGGGTCATCCCCGCCGGGAGCGCAGCGCCGCTCGGGTCCATCCCGAAGGTCCCGCCGGCAGGCGTGCCGATCGGCAGCGTCGTCGCGAGGTCCACCGTCCCGCCGCTGCCCTCGACCAGCAGCGTCGGGGGGATGATCCACTCGGTCGCGGTCGGGTCGTCCGTCGGTTCGGTGGGCGTGGTCCCCTCCGGTGATCCGCTGTCGAGGAGCCCACCGCCGCTGCCGTCGTCGCCACTGTCGGCGCAGCCGATCCCGAGCGCCGCGGCGCCCCCGATCGACAGTCCGGAGATCAGCACTCGGCGTCGCGTGATCGGCATCGGTCCTCCCATCCTGCGTCGGAGGGACCGGCTGTTCCGCCCGCGCACGCCGGCCACGTTACACCGAGGCGCGTCAACCAGCAACTTTCGTAAGCACCTCGCTCACCGATCCGCGATCGACGATGATCACCGAGGAGGAGCGCGATGCCGAAGGTGGACCTGTCGACGGTGGCGGTGCGGGTCGGGGTCGGGTACCCGGAGCCGTTCGCGAGCGCGTGCGCCGGTCGCACCCGGCAGCGCCTCGGCGACGCCGGCGGGTTGCGCGACTTCGGCGTGAACCTGATGACGTTGCCTCCCGGCGCGTGGTCGAGCCAACGCCATTGGCACAGCCACGAGGACGAGTTCGTGTACGTGCTGGAGGGCGAGCTGACCCTGGTGGAGGACGCCGGCGAGACGCGGTTGGTTCCCGGCGACTGCGCGGCGTTCCCGAAGGGCACCGGCGACGGCCACCACCTCCGGAACCTCGGATCGACCGTCGCGGTGTACCTCGAGGTCGGGTCGCGCCACCCCGACGATCGCGCGACGTGCGCGGACGTCGACCTGATGAGCGACAACCGGGACGGCCGGTTCGTGCACAAGAACGGCGTGCCGTACCCGTGAGGCGCGCTCCGACCGGCCTCGGCGCCGGAGCGGCGTGAGGAATTCGTCGCTGGCGGTCGAGTCGAGGTAGCCTCGGGCCGAGGTCACCGCCCCGGAGCGTCGATGGAGCGAGCGCCACCCACCGTGATGATCGCCGCCGGCACCGGCTCGTTCGACGTGGTGAACGGGCTGGTGGGCGTGGCCACGACCGCCGAGCTCGTGCTGGTGGTGCCGAGGGACCTGCTGGAGCCTGCTCGCGCCCGGTGGCCCGGCGTCGCGTGCGAGGCCGAGCCGGACGACGGCCTCGACGGGCGGCTGTCTGCGCTGGCCCGCGCCCGCGGTCCGGACGCCGTGGTGGTGATCCTGTCGGGCATCGGCACGGACGGTGCGCGCGGGGCCGCGGAGGCGTACGAGGCCGGCGGCGCCGTGCTGGTCCAGGCGCCTGCCTCCGCGAAGTTCTCCGCCCGCCCGCGGGCCGCGGTCGCCACCGGCCGGTTCGACGGGGTGTTCGCGCCGGCGGACCTCGCGGCCGCGATCACCGAGCGCCTGGACACCCTCGCGCGCCGCGCCGCCGCCCCCGACGATCCGCCGCGGCTCGACCTCGCCGCGTTGGTCCGGAGTGAGCGGTTCCTGCGCACGATCACCGACAACCTGCCCGCGACCGTGAGCTATTGGGACCGTGACATCCGGTGTCGGTTCGCGAACGGGGCGTTCCGGACCTGGTTCGGCGTCGATCCGGCCGCGATGATCGGGCGCACGATGCGCGAGTCGCTGGGACCCACGTTGTACGCCCAGGCCGAGCCCCACGTCGCGGGCGCCCTGGCTGGCGAGCCGCGCCGGTACGAGCGCGTGGCCCCGAAGGACGGCGGACGCACCTGCCGCCTGCTGGCCACGTACCTCCCGCACCGCGCCGACGACGAGGTCGTCGGGTTCTTCGCGATCGTCACCGACGTGACCGAGCAGCGCGCGGTCGAGCAGGAGCTGGTCGAGCTGAACCGCCGGCTGGAGGAGCGGGTCGCTGCGCGGACCGCCGAGCGCGACGCGCTGGTCACCGAGATCACCGAGGCGCGCCGCCTCGAGAGCCTCGCGCTGCTCGCCGGCGGCATCGCGCACGACTTCAACAACCGCCTGACCGGCATCCTCGGGGCCGCCACCCTGCTCGCGACGCACCCCGAAGCGACGCCCGCCGCGATCGATGCGGCGGAGCTGGTCGCCACCACCAGCCGGCAGGCGGCGGAGCTGTGCCGGCAGCTGCTCGCGATCGCGGGGCGCGGCCGGTTCGTGCTCGACCACGGGGACCTCGCGGAGGTCGTGGGTCGGGCCGCGGATCCGCTGCGGGCGTCGCTCCCCGACGGCGTGTCCCTCCGGGTCGAGCTGGGCCGCCGGCCGCCGCCGGTGGCGATGGACCCGGACCAGATCGCGCAGGTGGTGGTGAACCTCGTGCGCAACGCGATCGAGGCGGTCGAAGACGGAGGTGGCGCGGTCGTCGTGCGCACCGAACCGGACGACGACGGCGCGGTGGTCACCGTGACCGACACCGGCCCCGGGATCCCGGAGGCGGAGCTGGGCCGGATCTTCGACCCGTTCTACACCACCCGCCGCGCCGGACGCGGCCTCGGCCTCACGGCCACCCAGGGCATCGTGCGCGGGCACCGCGGGTCGATCGACGTCCGGTCGACCCCCGGCGCTGGGACCTCGGTGCGGGTGCGGCTGCCCGCGGCGCCCCCCGGGCCTGCCGCGACCCCCGGTCCGGGCCCGGCGCGGTGGCGCGGCGCGGGGGTGGTGCTGGTGGCCGACGACGAGCCGGTGGTGCGCCAGGTCGCCGAGCGGGCCCTTCGGCGGCTCGGGTTCGCGGTCGAGCTCGCGACGGACGGTCAGGCGGCGGTCGAGCAGTTCGCTGCGGCCCCCGATCGGTACGTGCTGGTGGTGCTCGATCTCACGATGCCGCGGATGACCGGCACCGAGGCGCTGGTCGAGATCCGTCGGCTGCGGCCGGCCGCGCGGGTGCTGGTGATGAGCGGCTACACCCGGGACGATCCGAGCGCCACGTTCGTCACGCAGCGCCCGAACGCGTTCCTGCCGAAGCCGTTCGAGCTCGAGCAGCTGGTCCTCGCCATCGAACGTGGCGCGACGCTGGCGCGGCTCAAGGACGAGGTGGTGCGGCTCCGCCAGGTG
>JBEBJW010000906.1:0-3713 GCA_040079715.1 Myxococcota bacterium
GCGCACCCCGCCACCGCCACCGCCACCGCCAGCCACGCCGCGGACCACCGCATCGGCACCTCGATCGGCAGTGCCCGGTCCGACCCGGAGGGTTCCCCTCACCACGCGACCGGGATCGCCTTCGGGAACGGGTACACCAGCGGGCCGATCGCGGCGCAGGTCGCGGTCAGCTCCCACACCGGCGCGCTCGCCCCCGGCGGATACTCCCCGACCGTCCGGTCGGACTGGCAGGTGATCACCACGTCGCCGGCTTGGTCTCCGCTCGTCAGCTCCCGGATCGCGCCGAGGTGCAGGCACGGCCCGCCGACGTCCCACGCGTCGAGCTCGGTCAACACGCCCGCGGGCTCGTCGAGGGCGTACCGGACGCCGCGGGTCGGGGCGTCGTCGAAGAACCCGTTGTCGAGCAGCAGCACCGTGCCGTCGTCGGCGAGGTGGACGTCGTGCTGGCCGGCGAACGAGGGATCAGAGCCCGAGAGGGCGAACGTCGGCGCGAGCGTCGATCGGTCGTCGCCGACCACCGTGAAGTACGGCGCCCCGAAGGTGGGCGAGCCGAGCCGCGCGTCGACCTTCGCGAACGCGTGGAGGTGCCGGAACGACAACCACAGGTCGCCGGCCGGATCGACGTACACGGAGTTTCCGTGGGTGAAGTCGTCCGCCTCCTCGTACGGGCCGTCCCAGTACGGCTCGGTGGTCATCCAGGGCGCGATCACCACCGGGTACCACCCGACGGTCGAGATGTCGGCGATCACGGTCCCGGCGGCGTCGATCACGTACACCCCGTCGTACACCAGGTCCGGGTCGGGGTCGTTCGAGACCAGGATCGAGTGGAGCGCGTACACGAGCCCGTCGCGCTCGTACACGTCGTGGTGGAGGAAGTCCGCGAACTGGTCGCCGCGGTCCGACCGCATCAACAGCCGGCCGGCGAGGTCGAACTCGAGCACGGTCGATCGGCCCACCACCACCACGATCGTCCGGCGGTCGGTGAACGCGGTGGCGTTGATCGAGCCGGCCAGGTCCGCGAGCTGGTTCGGCACCTCGTACCACACGACCGCGCCGTCCGCGTCGAGCAGCGCGAGGGTGCCGGGCGGGCAGGTCAGCGGCACGAGCAGGAGCTCGATCCCCGCCGGTCCGGAGCGCTCCACCTCCACGTCCAACAGCTCGAACCCGGAGGGCAGCGGTCCGGTGACGAGCTCGCCGGCGACCGACAGGCCGGTCACGTCGTCGTCGATCCGCCAGGCGTACCGGGTCGAGGCGGTCAGGCCCCACCCGAACACGTGGTGGAACGGCAGCGACGCGTCCGACCGGAACGTCCGGACCCTCCCCTCCCCGTCGGCCGGGGTCAGGGTGACGGTGACCGGCCCGGCGATCGGGGGCGACGCGTCGCACCACACCCGCAGCGCGTTCGACGCCCACACCGCGCACTGGGCCGGGAACGCCGTCGGGACCGACCCCGCGGCCACCTGGGTGCCCGTGTCGGGGGGCGCCTCCACCGCGCGATCGGTCGGCGCGGGGGGCCCGTCGTACGCGCCGAGACACCCGACGAGCGACACCGCGACCATCCGACCCCCGTCCTGCAATACACTGCCGTCGGACCCGGAGTCACGGTCGATGTGGTCGCTCGCGCGGGTGGTGCTGCCGGTGATCCTGGTGGGCTGCGCCGATCCGGACGACGCCCGCACGGCGTGGCTGGTCGACGCGCTGGTCACCGACAACGCGGTGTGGCGGTCGCGCGATCCGAGCCTGCTCGCCACGAAGTACCAGGAGATGGCGGAGGACCGGTACGACTTCCTCCGCGGCACGCTCGGGGTGTGGTTCCGCGACCTCGAGGCGGGGGGCGCCGGGTCCCGACCGACCGCGTTCCTGAACGACCCCGAGGCCGCGACGGTGCTGATCATCGGCGACCCGCACCCCGAGAACCTCGGCACGATGTGGCCGGGCGACGGCCCCGGTCCGACCCGCGAGGACGACCCGCCCCAGCTCCTGCTCGAGTTCAACGACTTCGACGCCGCGCAGTTCGGCCCGTACCTGCTCGACGTGCGGCGCGCGATGATCGGGCTGGGGGAGATCCTCGACCAGTCGGGGTGCGATCCGGCCTGCCGGGCGCCGGTCCTCGCGGCCGAGGCGGCCGGGTGGTTCGACGAGATCACGGCGATCGACGCCGGCGAACGCCCGTTCGATCCGACCCTGACCTCGCCGTCGGGGGGCCCCACCCTGGCGCCGGGCACCTCTCCGGTGATCGACCCATACGTCGAGCGCGTGGTCGAGGACGGGCTCGGCCGGGAGACCCTCGACGACGCGCTCGACCACGGGCGGTTCGTGATCGACGCCGCGCTCGACGACGACGGAGACGGGCAGCTCGCGCTGACCGACGACGAGGCGGCCCAGGCCGACCGGCTGATCGCGCAATACCCGTGGCCACCGGGCGCGCGGATCCACGACGTCGCCCGCCGGTACGGGGTCGGGATCGCGTCGCTGCCGGCGGTCCGGTACGTGATCGCGTGGGACCGCGGCGACGACGAGGAAGACGACGACGAGCTGCTCCAGCTCCGCGAGGTGGTGGATCCCCCGCCGGTCCCGGTCCCGGTCGGCTGGCCCTCGGCGCTGTTCGACGACGACGCCTCACGGTCGGTGATCGCCGCGCAGACGGCGTGGTCCCGGCCGGACGCGGACGCCCGCCTCGCCGGCCTCACCGACGGCCCGATGGCGTTCAAGGCGCAGACCTGGTCGTCGTTCCACGCCTCGCTCGACCACGGGGCGCTGGCCGACGCGCTCGCCGAGGGGTCCGACGCGGATCGGGCCGCGTTCGGCGCGCTCCTCGGCCGCCAGCTCGGCGCGACCCACGCCCGGAGCATCACCTCGACCGGCGGGCCCGCGCTCCCCCCGGTGATCCGCGATCTCGGCGGGCGGCGCGATCGGTTCGTCGACGAGCGACTGGACGAGGTCGAGCGGGACCTCACCCGGCTGGCGGCCGACCACGCGCGGTTCCGCGGCGCGCTGCGCGACTACGGCCCGCTGCTCGGCGCTCCGGTCGACGGCGCGCCGACGGGGACGCCGTGATCGCGGGTGGATGGCTCGGACGGCTCGGATCCGTCGGGTGGGTCGCGTCCCTCGCCGCGGGGACGTCGACGATCGCCCGGGCGGCGTGCCCCACCCTGCCCGAGGCCGAGGCGATCCCGATGGGCTCGACGCCGTCGCCCCCGTGCGGGTACGCCGCGGCGGAGGCGGCGGGTCGGGCGTTCGCGATCGCCCCGGCGATCGGCGTCAGCCGCGGAGTCGCGTTGACCCGGGCCCGGCTCGAGCTCGGGCTGCGGGCGGACCGGGTCCAGGTGCGGGTCGCCGCCACCGCGGTCCGCTCCGGCGGAGAGACCGGGTACATCGGGATCGACGGCGAGTCGCTCGTCCCCGCGATCCAGATCGCGGAGGCCCGGCTCGACCTGCCGGACGCGGGGTTCTCGCTCGCCGCGGGGGTGATCGACGACCCGTGGGTGATGACGATCGAGCCGGCGTGGGCTCACCCGGAGACCGTCCTGCCGCTCGCGACCGACCAGGGGTACCTCCCGCGGTCGGACACCGGCGCGCTCGCCGGGTGGACCGGGCCGCGGGGGGTCGCTGCGGCGGTGGTCGCGATCACCACCGGCGAGGGCGCCGCGCGGCGGGAGCGGGACGATCAGGTCGATCTCACCGCCGTCGTCCGGGTCCGCCCGACCCCGGAC
>JBEBJW010000907.1:0-3712 GCA_040079715.1 Myxococcota bacterium
CCATCCGTGAACTCACGGAATCGACGGCTTGTGGTCGAACCTTGCGGTTCGTTCACCACCCATACCTTCTACCTGGATTTCAATGACCGACCGGGAGCAACCTCTCTTCGAGGTTCGCTTCGGGCGCTTTCGGGTCTGCTTTCACCGACCCGGATTGCATCTACAGTTCGAAAACCGCGCGATGCGTGAGAACTCTCGTTCTCGTGAACCCTCGGCGAACCGGGGTCCACTCTCTTCGACAATCAACGTGGATTGTCGAAGGCGAGGATGCTACCTCGCTGCCGCCCCGGATGCGACTTCGCGTCCGGGTCCCCGTAGGTTAACGCGTCCCGTAGAAGCGTCAAGGGGTACGGGGAACAGCTCCCCGCTCGGCCGCCGTGAGCGTTTTCCGCCCTCGGGACACCCTGTAAGTATGGGGTCCCCCCCCTCCCGTCAACACGCCTCGTCAGAGATTTCGGATCTGGCGGTTGGTCGCCGATCGGATCCGCGATCCCTGCCGACCCCTACCCGAACACCCCCATCGTCGCGATCTTGTACGCCCACGCGATCCCCATCGCAGCGAGGAACAACGCCGCGAGACGCCCCTCGTACGGCTCGATCGCGTCGAGGATCCGGGTCCACCGGTCGCGCGGGTCCAGGATCTCCGCCACCGACACGGCGAACGACCCGGCCGACAGCAGGAACAGTCCGGCCGCGAACGGCTGGTTCACGAACGCGGCGAGCGGGCGGAGGTGCGCCATCAGGGTGAACGAGGTCGTCGCGCCGCACATCGGGCACGGCCACCCGGTGAGGGTCAGGAAGGTGCACGGGCCGAGCCCGAGCTGCAGATGGGTGCCGTGGCCGTCCGGCGACGGGACCAACAGCGCCGACAACGCGAACACCGTCCCCACCCCGACCGCGATCCCGGCCGACATCAGCCGGGGGAACCACGACCGGCGGGTCACCGCCAGCACCCGATCCGCGAGCGCCTCGATCATCGGTCTGCTCCAGCCGCCAGCTCGGCGTCGAGTTCGTCAGGGTCGTCGCCAGGCTCGTCCTCGGGTCCGTCACCAGGGTCGTCGCGACGGGCCGACGCCTCGAGCAGCACCGCCGTCGACGCGAGATCGCGGTCGAGCGAGGCGAGCTGGGCATCCACCTCCCGCCGGAACCGCTCGAACTCCGACGCGATGTTCAACGCAGCCAGCATCGCCACGGTGTAGTCGTCCATTCGAGGGCTGCGATCGGCGATCTCGCCCATCTTGCGGTCGACGTACCGCGCGATCGACTGGAGGTCCTCGTCCTCGTCGCTGCGCAGCGTGTAGGTGCGGCCGCGAATGCTGATCTGGACCTTCATGATCCCGTACCCTACCCCTGTTCAGACGAGGGCGTCGACGAACGCCTCCGGATCGAAGTCCCGCAGGTCTCCGACCTTCTCCCCGAGCCCGACGAGCTTCACCGGGAGGCCGAGCTCGGTCGCGATCGCGAACACCATCCCGCCCTTCGCGGTCCCGTCGAGCTTGGTCACCACCACACCCGTCACCGGGGTGGCCTCGTGGAACAGCTTCGCCTGCGACATCGCGTTCTGACCCATCGTGCCGTCCAACACGAGCAGCGTCTCGTGCGGCGCCCCCGGCACCGCCTTGTCGAGCACCCGGCGAACCTTACCGAGCTGCTCCATCAGCGGCTTCCGGGTCTGGAGCCGCCCTGCGGTGTCGACCAGCACCACGTCGAACTTCTCGGCCTTGGCGCGTTCGACCGCCTTGTACGCGACCGCCGCCGGATCCGCCCCCTCGTCCAGGGCGAGGATCTCGACCCCTGCTCGCTCGGCCCACACCCCGAGCTGCTGCTCCGCCGCGGCGCGGTAGGTGTCTCCGGCAGCCAGCAGCACCCGGTACCCCTCGCCCTTCAGGCGCGCTGCCAGCTTGCCGATCGTGGTCGTCTTGCCGCTGCCGTTCACCCCGACGACCAGCACGACCCACGGCGCGCTCGGCTCCGGCCGGAACGGACGGTGGACCGCGTCCAGCACCCGCCGCAGCTCGGCCTTCAACACCGACCGGACCACCGCCGGATCACCCGCCGATCCGGCCGCCGCCTCGCGCGCCTTGGTCAGCAGCTGACCGGTGGTCGCCACGCCCACGTCGGCGCGCAGCAGCACCTCCTCGAGCGCATCGAGCGTCGCAGCGTCGACCTGCCGCCCGAACACCCGGTCGAACCCGCTGCGGAGGAGCTCGCGGCTCCGGCCGAGCGCCGCTTGGAACAGCGCGACCACCCCCGACCGCCCCTCCGGGTGATCCGGGGGCACCTCGGTCGTGCGATCCGCCACGTCGAGCGAGCCGTCGTCGGCGGCGCCCTCCTCGAAGATCTCTTCGGTCGGGAGCGTGGACTCGTCGAGCGGCAACCGTCGGATCGTCGATCGGGGGGTCGTCCGGTTCACGACGATCGCGAGGATCACCGCGATCGCGATCGCGATCCCGACCCCGCCCGCCACGAGCTCCGGCGTCGCTGTCGGCGCTGCTTCGGTCGGATCCGCCGCCGCGGTGGTCGCGTCGCCCTCAACCGGCTGCATCCGTGGTCGTCCTCCGTTCCGAGAGCCCCCTACCATGCCGAGAGATCGACGGACACCAACCGCGACACACCGGGACGCGCCATCGTGATGCCGTACAGCGTGTCCGCGCACTCCATCGTCTTCCGGTTGTGGGTGATCACCAGGAACTGCGATCGGGTGGACATCTCCTTCAGCATCTCGTTGAACCGGGCGCCGTTCGCCTCGTCGAGGGGCGCGTCGACCTCGTCGAGCACGCAGAACGGGGACGGCTTGACCCGGAACAGGGCGATCAACAGCGCGATCGCGGTCATCGCCTTCTCTCCGCCCGACAGGAGCTGGAGGTTCTGCAGCCGCTTCCCTGGCGGCTGGACGAAGATCTCGACCCCGGTCTCGAGCAGATCCTCCTCGTTCGTCAGCGCGAGCCGGGCGCTCCCTCCGCCGACCAGCCGCGGATAGACCTCTTGGAAGTACTCGTTCACCCGGTCGAACGTCTCGCGGAACCGCTCGCGGCACATCCGGTTGAGCTTGGCGATCGCCGCGCGGATCCCCTCGACCGACTGCTCGAGATCCGCGCGCTGGGCTGCCAGCTCGTCGTGGCGGACCGACAGATCGCGGTACTCGCCGGGCGCCGCGAGGTTCACCTCGCCGAGGGCCGTCAGCGCCTGCCGGTGCGACTCGAGCGCGGCGACCGCGGCCTTGATCCCGCGCTCGTCGCGGAGGGCGTCGATCCCGAGCGCGATCGGCGCCACCCCCTCGACCGTCCGACCCGCGAGGGTCAGGCCCCGGCGGACCTCGTCGTCCACGTCGAGGGCGACTCGCTCGTGGCGCCGGATCTCGTCCAGCAGCCCGGGGAGCGACAGCTGGTACCGGTCGTCGATCCGGCCGCGCAGCACCTCGAGGTCCGACGACACCGTGCCGTGCCGCGCCCCGAGAGCCTCAATCTCCCGACCGACCGCGTCCACCCGGCTCCGGACCTGCCGCAGCCCCCGCTCCGCCGCGTCGCGGGCGTCGCCGAGCCGAGCGACCCGCGCCTTCTCCTCCTCGTGGCGATCCCAGACCCGTCCGCGCTCGTCCTGGGCCCGCGCGGCCTCCGTCAACGCCGCGGTCCGCGCGCCCGCCGCGCCGGTGGCCTGGTCGGCGAGGGTGTCCGCGTGGGCCTTCGCCCGCCCTGCCGCCTCGCGCGCGGCG
>JBEBJW010000908.1:0-3711 GCA_040079715.1 Myxococcota bacterium
GTGGGGCCCCGGAGGGCACCCCGGTGGTCCAGACCGCGCTGCTGGTGGCGTCGGCGGCCACGTTCGGCGGGCTGGTCGGGTTCGCGTTCCTGATCGCGGTCGTGCTGCTGGGGTGGGTGATCGTCTACTGACCGACCTCGGGCCCTACTCGTTCACCGGCTGCATCCACACCTGGTGCGCCTGGAGGCCGAGGGAGGCGAGGGCGCGGTCGTACCGCTCGTCCGGCGGCGTGCCGAACACGATCGACGCGTCGCAGTCGGTCCACAACCAGCCGCCGAGCTCGATCTCCTTGTCGAGTTGCCCGGGGCCCCACCCGGCGTACCCGAGGCACAGCATCATCGGGGCGCCCTCCTCGAGCAGGCGGGTCAGCGCCTCGTGCGACCGGGTGACCGACAGGCCGCTCGGCAGCATCCAGCCTTCGTCGTCGGTGATCGCGCCGATCGTGACGACGGTGCCGGAGCCGTTCTCGACCGGGCCGCCCCACGCGACCGGGACGTCGGTGCGGATCGGCGCGTCCGGCGGGCGCCCCGAATCCCGCCCCGAGCGGTCGAGCGGGAAATCGAGCACCTCGTCGAGGCGGTGGCCGGTCGGCCGGTTCACGACGACCCCGATCGCGCCCTGCGCGTCGTGGTGCCAGACCAGCACGACCGTCTTCTCGAAGTTCGGGTCGCGCATCTGCGGGGAGGCGATCAGCAGGGAGGGCTGCATGCCTCGACTATACAGCACCCGTCAGCCGGCTCCGCCGAACTCCTGCACGGTCTGGAACTGGGGCTCGCCGGTGCCGTCGACGACGTGCTCGGTGATCACGACCTCCGAGACGCCTTCGACGCTTGGGACCTCGTACATCACCTCGAGCATCACCTGCTCCATGATCGCCCGGAGCCCGCGCGCGCCGCTCTTGCGGTTGTACGCCTTCTCGGCGACCGCGCGGATCGCGCCGTCGGTGAACCGGAGCTTCACCTTCTCGAACCGGAGCAGCTTCTGGTACTGCTTGACCAGCGCGTTCTTCGGCTCGCTCATCACGTGGATCAGGTCGTCGACCGTCAGCGGGTCCATCACCGAGATCACCGGGAGGCGCCCGATGAACTCGGGGATCAACCCGAACTTCTCGAGGTCTTCCGTCATCGTCTGCCGGAGGAGGTTCCGCCGGGTCTCGATCTCGTCCGCCTCGGGGGGCGCCTCGCCGGTCTCGCGCGCGAACCCGACCGACCGACGGCCGATCCGCTGCTCGATGATCCGGTCGAGCCCCTCGAAGCTCCCGCCGACGATGAACAGGATGTTCGTGGTGTCGACCTGGACGTGCTCCTGGTTCGGCATCCGCTTGTTGCCGCGGACCTGGATGTTCGCCTGGGTGCCCTCGAGGATCTTGAGCAGCGCCTGCTGGACGCCCTCGCCGGACACGTCGCGCGACACCGACGAGGTGAACGCCTTCTTCGACAGCTTGTCGATCTCGTCGATGTACACGATGCCGCGCATCGTGCGCTCGAGGTTGTTGTTCGACGCCTGGTACAGGTTGAGGACGATGTTCTCCACGTCCTCGCCGACGTACCCGGCCTCGGTCAGGGTAGTGGCGTCGGCGATCACGAACGGCACGTCCAGGAACCGGGCGAGGGTCCGCGCGACCAGCGTCTTGCCGGTGCCGGTCGGCCCGATCAGGAGCACGTTCGACTTCTGGACCTCGACGTCCTTCTCACCGGGCTGGGCGTTCGCCTCGAGCCGCTTGTAGTGGTTGTACACCGCGACCGCGATCTTCCGCTTCGCCATCTCCTGCCCGACCACGTACTGATCGAGGTAAGCCTTGATCTTCGCCGGCGCCGGCACGCCCGAGTGCCCCCACGAGACCGGCTTCTGCTGGCTGTTCTCGCGGATGATGTCGAGGCACAGGCGAATACACTCCGAGCAGATGTACACGTTCGGCCCGGCGATGATCTTGTCGACCTCGCGCTGAGACTTGTGGCAGAACGAGCAGGAGAGCCCGGTCGGGTTGCTGTACTTGCCCATGCACTCCTCGGGCGCGGGAATGAGTATCCATAGCCACTATAGGGGCGTTCCCGCAGCGGGTCAACGCGTAGAAACCGCGAGGAACCGCACGGCGTCGACATCGTAGCCCGGCTGATCGCGTCCGACCCGGCGATCCGCGGCCGATCGCGGGGCCCCGGGGTACGGTTCGGGGGATGGCCGACGACTACTACGCGGTGCTGGGGGTCGCCCGGGACGCGACCGATCAGGACATCAAGCGGGCGTTCCGCGAGATCGCGCGGAAGAACCACCCGGACGTGGCGGGGGCGGATCCCGCCGCCGAGGACCGGTTCAAGGAGGCCCGCAAGGCGTACGAGACGCTGATGGACCCGGTCGCGCGGGCCCGGTACGATCGGCGCGGGCAGCGGAGGGCGCCGCCGCCCGGGGGCTCGTTCTTCGACGCGTTCTACCGGGCCACCGGCGAGCGCGACGCGGCGCGATCCGGGCCGCGGGTCGATCTGCGGCAGGGGGGCACGCCGCCGCCGCCCTCGGGCACCACCGGCCGTCGCCCGAGCGGCAACGATCTCGGGCTCGAGGATCTGTTCGACGACTTCGGCGACTTCGGGTTCGGCCAGCGCCCCGCCGGGGAGCGGACCGGCGGAACCCGGCCGAACGGGCGCGCCACGTCGCAGTCGTCGTCGCAGTCGCAGGCGCCCCGGTCGTCGCCGCAGCCGGGAGACGACGTCCACGTCGAGCTCGAGGTGCCGGCGGAGGTCGCGCGGTCCGGCGGCTCGGCGACCGCGGTGTACCACCGGATGCAGCGGGCGGACTCGTGGCGGCCCGGGGCGCCGGATCCGGGGCTGGTGCGGGTCCAGGACATCGCGGACATCCGGATCCTCCCCGGGACCGCGGATGGGGAGGTGCTCCGGGAGCGCGGACTCGGCAGCGCAGGCTCGCACGGCGGGCCGTACGGGGACCTCCTGGTGGCGATCCGGATCGCGGCGCGCCCGACACCGACCCCGGGGGCGAGCGGCGCGTCCGAGGGAGCGGCCGGGTCGACCGGCGACGGGTCCACGGTCGACCTGTCGATCGTCGAGGCGATGCTCGGGGGCCGGGTGACGATCGCGACCCCACACGGCAAGGTGAAGCTGACGATCCCGCCTGGCACGTCGTCCGGGGTCCGGCTGCGGCTGAAGGGGAAGGGCCCGGTCGGACCCGATGGCGCGGCGACGGACTGGTTCGTCGCGACCCGAATCGTCGTGCCGGCGTCGCTCGATCCGGAGTCGCGGCGGCTGATCGAGGAATACGCGCGGCTCAATCCGTCGACCGAATCGGACTGACCGGCGCCTGAACACACGCACCAGCCACCCGGCTCACCGGGCTCACCGAGTCAGCGCGCAGGTCCACGGGCCGGTCGGGATCCCGGTGACGGCGACGGTGACGTCGAGTTCGCCGTCGATCCGGTCACCGTCGAGCAGGCCGTTCAGGGTGACCGGCAGCGGCACCGGGGGCGCGCTGTCCAGCGCGAACGACAGGGCGACCTCGCGGAACCGGCGGGTGCCGGCGACGTCGACCGGAAGGTCTCCGAGGGCGGTGGTGCCGGCGTCGATCGCGAGCTCGCCGACCCCGGAGACCTCGCCGAGCGCGTCGGTCAGGTCGAGGGTGGCGTCGATCGTGCCGTCGCGGGCGGTGCACCCGCCCGTCCAGGCGCCGGCCGCGGTGTAGGCGCGGGCGGGCCCGTCGATCCCGGTC
>JBEBJW010000909.1:0-3711 GCA_040079715.1 Myxococcota bacterium
CCGGGCGATTAACTCAGCGGGAGAGTGCCACCTTCACACGGTGGAAGTCACAAGTTCGAATCTTGTATCGCCCATCCGCTCTGTTCCGAAGAAGCTGACATGGTCCGAAGGCCCGGCACACCCTGCCGGGTCTTCGCCGTTTCGGGGCCTCACCCGCGGCGGACTGGTCCGAAGCCGAGCCAGGAAGTCCCTCCCCGACCTCCACCGGTTCGAGTACGACTGGCTCGACGAGTACGATCCTGAGCGCCACCGACATCTTGCTGGTCGGGACCGGGTTCGTCCGGGTCGAGCACTGGGTGCGGACCGGCGACGGTCACGGTCGCCGAGATCCACGAGAACCTCGACGGCCTGCCGGACTGACGACCGTGGCGCCGTCCCGGTCCCGCACGACCGTCCCGACCGACCGACGGACGATTCCGGCGGAGCATCCCGTCTGCGGCGTCGCCGGCGAGTCGAGCGGCATCTCGCCGAGCCGTTCCCCTCCGACCGTACGATTGTCCCGCAGCCCGGGCCCACTCTCACGGCAATTTCCCTGACTCGGTCATCGGTTGGAGGCCGATCAGCTCCGCTGGAAGCTTCCGTGTGAGCCTCCGGGCCCGCTCCGCTCGATTGCTCGCCGGAAGCGGACCTGAATGCCACTTCGCTCCCCTCCCCAGCGGGTGGGGGTGGGGCCGCCGAAGCCCCGGGTCCCCGCCGGAACGTTCGCACCGCTCGCACCGGCACCGCGCGGAAGCTCCGACCGAACGTTGCCGGAAGGGTGGGGCGGAGGCCTGGAAGATTCAGTGGGACGAGAGGTACGCCCGGAGCTCGCGGATCGACCCCTCGAACCCCGATCCCTGGAACGCCCGGACCACGAACCCCGGGACCGACCCGCCGGGGTCGTACGCGAGGAAGTGGGTCACCGTGACCCCGCCACCGGCCGCCGCGGCGAACTTCCAGTACCCGTCGTCGTGGGCGACCGCGACCCGCCCGTCCGCGACCGGCGGCTGGTCCGGCGCGAGGGTCCACCCGAACTCGAGCCCGTCCGCGCCCTCCGTCCGGTGCATCTTCAGCACGCACTCCCGGGCCGAGATCCCGCGCGTCTCGTGGACCTGGTGGACGTACGCGAACCCGCCGTCGGTCTTCACCACGTCCGACGCGGCGATCACCGAGAACATCGCGTCGTGGTCCGCCCACCGCGAGAACAGCGCGTCGACGTGCGCGAGCTGGATCTCCGGCCAGGTGCACTCCGCGAGCAGCGGCGTCACGCCGTCGGTCGCCGGGCCCGTGTAGATCGTGCACGCGTCCGTCGTCTTCGACACGGTGAACCCGGCCGGCGCCGCGACCGCCGCCGCCACCATCCATCCGAACATCCGGCCTCCTCGGAGCCCACCATCGCCCGGCGGACGGCTCCGGGCTACGGGGACCCGATGGCGCACCGGTGGTGGAGGCTCGCGGTCGGCGGGCTGGTCGCGTGCCGCGGCTGGCACGACCCGATCCCGTTCGACGAGTGCCAGCCGTACCCGCTCGAGTGCCCGGCGTGCACCCTCGAGGACGAGCTCGCCCTGCCGGAGGCGGACCTGCTGCGGGACTGGCGGTGCGACGTGGTCCCGGCCGAGCCCGACGACGGGGCCGAGGTCCGGACGCTCGAGGCGGTCCGCCGGCGGTCGGCCAACGTCCCCGCAGACGACACCCACCTCTACGACGCAGACGGCGTGCGGGTCGCGTCGGTGCGCGAGCACGACGACCCGATCGGGGTGTGCGGGGTCGAGACCGACGAGGAGTGGTGGGGCGAGATCGTCGACTGCGCGCCGCGGTGCGAGATCGACCCGTCGCTGCCGGACGCGGATCCGACACTGAGCCCCTGCACGCCGTGATACCGTCCCGAGACTCCTTCTCCTCAGGGAGGTCTCATGGCTTCGTTGTCCCGGCAGCCGACCACCTCGGTCGGACCGGCGCAGGGCCTCGCCGCGCCTGCGTCCGAGCCACAATCCACCGACCAGGCGCCCGCACCCGGCAGCACGCCCCGCGCGGCGGCGGGACCCGCCCCGAACGCGGTGATCCCGCAGCAGCCGCAGGCGATCAAAGCCGGCGACACGCTGCGGGCGATCGCCAAGCGGGTCTACCAGACCGAGTTCTACTGGGACGCGATCCGCGACGCGAACCCGACGCTCGTGTTCGACACCGGCAAGGTGTTCAAGGTCGGTGACGTGCTCACCGCGCCGGAGAAGACGATCCCGGACCCCGCCCCGGCCGAGGCGGGATCGGGTCCCGCCGGCGGCACCGACGTCGCGTTCTACCCCGAGCAGAAGAACACCGACTACGGCAGCTTCCTCGTGTACCCGGACACCTACCGGGTCGACGCCCTGCCGACCGGCACGCCGATCGCGCAGATGTGGAAGGCCGACTACGACGCGATGATCGCCCGCAAGGACAAGGAGGCCGCGGACGCCGCGAAGCCCCTCGCCGAGTCCGCGGTCGACGACGTGTCGTACGGGCTGTTCGACTGGGCGGTCACCGACGGCGACGCCACCCGGGCCCTGCACCAGATCGGCGACCAGCCGCTGGCCGTGGTCCGGTCGGCCGTCACCCAGATGGGCGCGGACAAGGTCGCCCGCCTGATGGACAACCTGCCCGCCGGCGAGCACGACTCGCTCGCGTGCGGCAAGGTCGCGATCGTCCGCGGGCGCGACGCCGCCAACGGCCCGGCGATCACCGACGCCCGGCTCAAGGGGTGGTTCGACGCCCTGGCGGACACCGAGGTCACCGGGCTCCAGACCGTGATCGGCTGGCGGTTCAAGCCGTTCGGCGGGATGGAGAACGCGAACTGGACCGCCGAGGCGATGCGGCGCGCGTGGACCGTGCTCGAGCGCCTGCCGCCGGACGCGGTCGCCGGCAACGAGCTGCTCGAGCTGATCGCCCGGAACCAGGGCGGCGACGGCGGCGGGTACTGGGACGGCAAGAACTCGGTGATCGGGTTCAACGACCTGTCGACCGCCGGCGTCGGGTACGGCGCGGTCCGCGACGCGGCGGGCAACGTGGTCAACCCCGGGCAGAACGTCAACTTCTTCGACACCGTGCTCCGGCACGAGATCGGCCACGCGGTCGACTCGCGGCTCAAGGTGTCCGAGACCTACGGCAAGACCGCGGTCAACGCCGGCCAGTGGCAGACCTACGCCAACGCCGACGCGTTCGCGCAGGCGGTGATCGACACCGGCGGCGGCACCGCGAGCTACGCGAACCCGGACGCGTACGGCCAGGCGATCAAGAAGGCGGTCAAGGACGGCACAAGCTTCAACGACGCGCTCGCCGCGCTGAAGACCGCCGGCACCGTCCCGAACGACGTGGCGGCGGCCGACGCGGCGACCACCGGCCCGGTGGCGGCGGTGTTCGTGACCGACCGGTGGAAGGCGGACAAGAACCCGTGGTACTCGGCCGGAGCCCGTCCGGCGCCGGCGGGGCGCGTGTTCCAGGAGTCGTACGGCGGCGGCGGCTCGTTCTGCTCGTACCTCGAGGCCGCCCGGGTCACGAACGGGATGTCGGCCTACCAGTGGCGCGCGCCCGGCGAGTGGTTCGCCGAGGCCTACGCGTACTACTACACGGACCACCCGGACCTCAACGGCAAGCCCGTCGGGACCACGCTCCGGGCCCGCGATCCGCAGACCGCCGGGTACCTCGACACGAACGTCGACAAGGGGTTCAGCCCGACCGTGATGCGGCCCACGCCAGGGC
>JBEBJW010000910.1:0-3705 GCA_040079715.1 Myxococcota bacterium
GTACCAGTTGCTGTACAACGCCGTGTACTGGGCCGGCGGGTACGACCTGTAGGAGCCTGTGGTAGGCCGCGCACGGCCTACGCTACGCGCCCGGGCTCGTCGGCTCGCTGCGGTGTCGATTCACGGATCGGCGACGGCCGAGGCCCACTGGCTGGACGCACCCTGCCGACGATCACGTGCCACTCGTCGTCGATCGCGATGTGCCCGTTGGGCGCCGGGGCGCGTCGGCCGTCGGCCGCGATCGGCGGCGGTCGTTCACCGCGGAGGTGCGGCCGTTGGCCGGGCGGCTTACAGTGAAGGGAGACCCGTTGAATCCCCCTCGATGAGGCGTCGATGCTCGCGTTGTTCTGGCTCGGGTGCGCTGGCTCGGACCCGTCGGATCCGGGCAAGGATCGCACCGACACCGACACCGACACCGACACCGACCCGCCGGACCCGACCGCGCCCGAGGCGTGCGACGGGCAGGACGCCGACGCCGACGGCCTGGTCGACTGCGCCGACCCGGACTGCGTCGACCGGTGCGACCTCGACGGCGACGGGTTCGACCCCGAGGCCCTCGGCGGCACCGACTGCGACGACGACGACCCGGCGGTGAACCCGGACGCGATCGAGGTGTGCGACGGGATCGACGACGACTGCGACGGGGCGGTCGACGACGACGACAGCGACGTCGACGCCACCTCCTGGTACGTCGACAGCGACGGCGACGGGTTCGGCGACCCGCTCCACGGGCGGAAGCAGTGCGCGGCGGTCCCGGGTGCCGTGACCGACGGCTCCGACTGCGTCGACGGCCGGGCCGAGGTGAACCCCGGCGCGGTCGAGGTCTGCTTCACCCCGGACGACGACTGCGACCAGTTGATCGACGACGACGACCCGTCGGTCGACCTCGGGAGCGCCCCGGTGTGGTTCGCGGACCTCGACGTCGACGGGCACGGCGACCCGGCGTCGACCCTGTCGGCCTGCGAGCGACCGCCCGGGTACGTCGGGCGGGACGACGACTGCGACGACGCCGATCCGGCGGTGTTCCTCGCGGTGGCCTGGGTCGATGATGCCGACGGCGACGGGGTCGGCTCCGGCACCCCGACCGCCCCGGCGTGCCACCCGCCGTCGGTCGGCCAGGTCCCGGCGTCCGCCGGCGTCGACTGCGACGACGACGACCCGACCGTCCACCCCGGCGCCGAGGACGTGTGCGACGACGGGGTCGACCAGGACTGCGACGGCCGCGACTGCAACCCGTGCGTCGAGGTCCGGGTCGGGGTCCTGCCGTCCGCTCAGGGGGCGGGCGACGTGTACGCGCCGTGGGAGGCGCTCGCGTTGGACAGCTCGGCGTTCGGGGACTGCCCGGTGGTCGCCGAGGACGTCCCGGTCGGGTTCACCCTCGCCGACATCGAGGCGCTCGACCCGGACCTCCTGTTCACCTCGGATCCGAGCGGCCCGCTGACCGCGTACAGCCCGGCGGAGCAGCAGGCGATCCGCGACTACGTCGAGGCCGGGCACGGGTTCGTCACGACCTACCTCGTCGACTACGGCGGGTACGACTACTCCGGCCTGATGGACCTCGCCGGCGTGGACGCCGCCGCGTTCGACGCGAACTACGTCGCGTGCGACACGCTGGTGTCGGTGCTCGACCCGGCGCACCCCCTCGCGTACGCGCTCCCGGGGTCGTTCGACCTCCAGGTCCACCCGTACGCGCAGCTCGCGGTGATGCCGTGGGAGGACGCGCTGCTGCCGGGCGCGACGCTGGTGCTCGCGTCGGCGGACGGGCTGAACGTCGAGATCGCGTACGAGGACGGCGAATCCAGGGGCGTGATGGCGAGCGCGATGCTCGACTTCTCGGTGACGTCCGACGCGCAGTTCCAGGCGCTGTACAACGTCGTGTACTGGGCCGGCGGCTACGACCGCTGAGGCCGACCGCGGCCGCCCCGCGCCTGCCGCGCCAGGCGGACGGGAGGGCGCGAGCCTGCGAGCGGTCCGAGCGGAGCGAGGACGGGACCCCGGACGGAGGCCGACGGCGCGCAGCGCCGGGGCGCCCCTCCCCAGCGAGGCCCGGAGCGCGGGGCTCACCCGGCGTCGAACGCCAACAGCTCGCCGTCGGCCGGATCCGGCGCCTCCTCCATCGGGAGCGGGCCCGGGTCGAGGTCGGTCGGGCCGCGCAGATCCACCCGGCGGGTCGCGCACTCCCCCGGGTCGGTCCGGAAGTACCCCAGCCCGAGACCGCGGATGTCCCAGTCGAGGAACGGCTCCAGCTCGGGCTCGGGGACGAGCCGGTCGCCGCCGTCGACGAACCCGGGGCCGCGGGACCGGCACAGGATCATCGCGAGCTCGGCGAGGAGCCCGTCGTCCAGGTGGTCCCGGAGCGAGACGGTGGCGATCCGCGGCATCGTGGACCTCCGGTGGTGGATCGACTGTACAAACGCCCGACCGGCGCCTCCATTACGCCGCCATTACATGACCTCGATGGATGCCGAGACCAGCGCACTTCCTGTACGGCGAGGCGCTGCGCGGCGACGGCCCGAGCGTGTCCGCCGCCCGGTACGTCGAGGACCCGAACCGCGACCCGGTGGTGCTGATCGACGGGCTGACCAAGAACTGGCGGTACCCGGGCTGGCGGCTGTCGTGGACGGTCGGGCCGAAGTGGCTGATCGAGCGCCTCGCGTCGGCCGGGTCGTTCCTCGACGGCGGACCGTCGCACCCGCTCCAGCGGGCGGCGATCCCGCTGCTCGACCCCGCGCTGGCCGACCAGGAGGCGACCGCGATCCAGGCCGCGTTCGGCGCGAAGCAGCGGCTGGTGGTCGAGCGGCTCCGGTCGATGGGGATGCAGCTCGACGTGGTGCCGCAGGGCTCGTTCTACGGCTTCGCCGCGCTCGACGACCTGCCCGAGCCGCTCCGCGACGGGATGGCGCTGTTCCAGCGGGCGCTCGACCGGCAGGTGATCGTGGTCCCCGGCCAGTTCTTCGACGTGAACCCCGGCAAGCGCCGGTCGCACATCCCGAGCCGGCTGCGGAGCTTCGTCCGGATCAGCTTCGGCCCGCAGATCGACGCGGTCCGGGCCGGCCTCGACCGGCTCGACGCGTTGATCCGCTCGGTGTGACGGACGATCGGGGCGCCCCGGCGCTGCGCGCCGTCGCCCTCCTTCCGGGGTCGCGCTCCGCGCTCCGACCTCGCTCCGCTCGCTCCGCTCGCGCCCTCCAGTCCGGCTGGCGCAGCCGGCGCCGGTCGTGGAACCCAGCCCCGAGCGGTCGGATGCACGGGGTCAGGCGGCGAGCGACAGCGGCGCGCCGCACCCCGCGCAGTGCAGCGGCCCGCCGCGCCAGCCCTCCCGGAGGACCTGCGCCGGCAGCCGATCGACCCGGCCGCACGCCGCGCACCCGAGTTCCACCGGCCGGACCGCGCCGCACCCCGCGCAGAACCGGCTCCCGGGCGCGTGCGCCGCGCCGCACCCCGGGCAGCACACCGCGCCGTCCAACGAGGCCTTCGACGCCTGGCTGAAGGCCCGCGACCCCGCGTTCGGCGTGCGGGACCGGGAGGCGGTCGTCGCGAGCGCGGAGGCCGCTGGGCTCGCGCTGGTCGAGATCGTGGCGATGCCGGCGAACAACCAGGTCCTGGTGTTCGCGCTCACTTCGGCGGGGTGACCGGCACCAGGGTCTCCGGCTCGTCCGGCTCGGGCACGGGCTCCGGAGCGGGCTTCGAGGGGCCCGACGAGCT